>NZ_MCYD01001323.1:0-1229 GCF_002876325.1 Vibrio sp. 10N.261.52.A1 | reverse complement strand
ATGCTTCCCCCTATGATGCGTGGATTGTAGGGGTAACCGGCGTAAATGAAAAGGTGGGAGACAAAGAGAGCTTAGAGGTGAAAGTTAAAAAGCTGATAAAAAACGGCCTGTCACTACAGGCCGATTAAGAATCTTGTTTTTCGAGATAGAATTAACGAACTGGCAGCTCGATATCTTTAAACATCTCTTCGATTTCTTCATTTGATTTCAAAGAGATAGCTTGCTCTACCACTGGACGAGTCAAGTGAGGTGCGAAGCGTTCCATGAAATCAAACATGTAAGAACGCAGGAACGTACCTTTTCTAAAGCCAATGCTGGTTGTGCTCGCACCAAATAGGTGGCTCGCATCAATCGCTACCAAATCAGTGTCTTGCTCATGGTCAATCGCCATACTCGCAATCACACCAACACCGATGCCCATACGAACGTAAGTTTTGATTACATCGGCATCCGTAGCAGTAAACACAACACGTGGCGTTAGACCTACTTTATTGAAGGCCGTATCCAATTCGGAGCGACCAGTAAAGCCAAAGACGTAAGTCACAAGAGAATAAGCAGCCAGATCTTCGATGGTGATATTTTGCTTTTGAGCCAGCGGGTGATCTTTTGTTACCACGATAGAACGGTTCCAATGGTAACAAGGCAGCATTATCGCATCTTGGTAAAGGTGAAGTGCTTCTGTCGCAATCGCGAAGTTTGCTGTGCCCTTAGCTACTGCCTCAGACATTTGGCTCGGTGTACCTTGGTGCATGTGAAGCGACACTTTAGGGTAACGCGCGGTAAAGCCTTTGATGACATCTGGCAATGCGTAACGAGCTTGCGTGTGAGTCGTTGAAATATTCAATGTACCCATCTCAGGGTGAGTATGTTCGCCAGCGACCGCTTTAATGCTTTCAACACGAGCAAGGATCTCCTGAGAGATACGAATAATATCTTCACCAGCTTGAGTAACTTGAGTCAAATGCTTGCCGCTTCGCTCAAATATCTGAATACCCAATTCATCTTCAAGCAGTCTAACCTGTTTACTGATGCCTGGCTGAGATGTGTATAAACTCTCTGCTGTTGCAGAAACATTTAGGTTATGGTTTACAACCTCAACAATGTACTTCAGTTGCTGTAACTTCATATCTAACCTCGTAATCCTTTACTCATTTCTGTGCTAACTTATTTGCAAAGAGAGCATTCTAGTCTCGTGTAATATAATTATTAGTTATAACGCTTCAAGCGCT
>NZ_MCYD01001322.1:0-2049 GCF_002876325.1 Vibrio sp. 10N.261.52.A1 | reverse complement strand
CTAAATAAATGTGTCCCTAAAATCTGATGCTACGAGACAAAGGATGTCTACTTTTTTATTTTGGCGCCGACAAAACGAGTTGCATAAGTAGGTTAAGCAAGAGTGAAGCCAAGTTTTTTTAAACTTAGAAAACAAATCTAACACCATGAAATTATTAGTTTATTTACCTACATTCTCCTTAGGTTCTAGACCCAATAAACACTATCTTCAAAATAGGAATCAATTTGATGAATGAAGTAACTCAATTTGACAGCTTGTCATAGATAGGAGTGAGAGAAGTAGACTCCAAGCAAATAAAAATGTCGTTCAAACAGCAGGAAGCTGCATGAAACTGGAGAAATAATGACTATTGACTGTAAGCAAAGTTGGGGGGGGGGCTGCAAGCGCTAACGATGAACTGCTTAAATGCGGGGTGAAATTAAACAGTTCAAAGATCAATGTCGGCTGCAGTGCAGTTACAGCTGAACAATTACTGCTGTGCTATTACTGCAATATAAGCTTGGGTGAGATTAAAGCATTTCTTTTGCGATCAAATGCAACAAAAACGTCTCGCGCTCAATGCTCATACCCTTTTTAGGACTTTCGGCCATCGTCTTTTCATTATGAGCAATCGCTTCATGGATGTTCATCCACACAGGCTTCATTCCGTTTTTAACTTCGTAATCTTCGTAAGCTGTCTCACCCAGCTCGCGGTCAATCTTGCACGAATAGCAGTAGGAAATCATATGCATTATATCTGCATCATCTTTGTACCAAGGGCGAAACTCTTCAAAAATTCCAAACGGCTCAATGCCATGAATGTTCTTTGCACCCGTCTCTTCTTCAAGCTCTCGGACCATGCCCGCAATCACATCTTCGCCTTCATCTAAACCGCCACCAGGGATGGTGTAGTCGTGGTAACGCTCGGTATACAGCATCAGAATATCTTCACCATCTAAGACAATCGCTCTGGCGGCATTACGCCTATAAACTGTTTTGTTATCTAGGTGATCGATATCTGGGTGAATGGTGGTTTTTAGGTGTCTCATGGCTCTAACTGCGCAACTGAATTTGGCGGCATCATATCATAATCATTCATAGATTCGAGGTTCATAGCGGTTCACATCAACACGCCTTCTAACTTTGTACCTCATAGCCGATAAAGCAAGAAAACATCACATAACCTCTGAAAAGCCTTCACTCAACAATTCATGCCCTTCTCTCGCCCGGCTAGCTTAGCTTGATCTAGCCCTCAAAAAGCAGCTAAACATGGCGAAATATCAACCTATTTCAATATCTTGACCAAATTAGAACAACCTTTTCTGAAATCTAAAATATACTCATTTGATAGAGCTTCTAATTGGGTTCTGTAGAACTTAACGTATTCAACTATAGAGTTATCACGTAGGAGATAAACATGAAGAAAATTGGTTTGATGGCTGTATTTGCCGTTGTATTAGGTGGTTGTGCAAACGACTATGCAGAGTATAGCGAAGGCCAACGTGTTTCAGTCGCTAATCCAGCGGCCGTTTATTGTGTTCAACAGGATGGCGAATTAGACACGGTCACAGAAAACAATCAACGCACCACTTATTGTGTTTTTGATAGCGGTGAACGTATTGAGCAATGGGAATATTACCGAAATAATCATGAGCAAGACTCAGAAGCTAAAAGTGAATAGCGCTCCACTCTGATACCCACCAATACCTTCCCCTCTTTAATTCAACCAATTACGTAAACTGGCTGCCAATTGGCAGCGGTTTACCGTATATACACACCAATTGTACACTGTTTTATTGCTGACATTTCCCTGACATTGTCAAATTCCAAGCGGATAGAATGCCGGCCTGTTACAAATATTTACAGGTTGAATTGAAATGAAGAACCATTCTAAAACGGAAGAGCAAACTCACATGTCTTTTGAACTCCCTGAGTTCACCCTTTCTCAATCGACCTCTCAAGTGATCTACAAGCGTTGCCAAACCGCTTTAGTCGTTCTCGCTATTGGTATTATTGCTAACTTAGCGCTAAGAATTGATTTTGTATTATTGAACGGAAATGTTGGTGAGA
>NZ_MCYD01001321.1:1840-2775 GCF_002876325.1 Vibrio sp. 10N.261.52.A1 | reverse complement strand
TACTAACACATTGTACTGATGCCCCAGGCCTCATCTCAAAAATCACCAACATTTGTTACAAACACCAACTCAATATTGTTCACAACAACGAGTTCGTAGATAACACCAGCGGCCACTTCTTTATGCGCACTGAGCTAGAAGGTTATTTCAATGATGAAACCTTTCTAGCAGACCTAGATCAAGCCCTGCCAGAAAATGCGAAGCGCAAGCTAGTAGACTCTTCTCGCAAGCGTATTGTTATTCTGGTAACGAAAGAAGCACATTGTCTTGGCGATATTCTGATGAAGAACTTCGATGGCAGTTTAGACGTGGAAATCGCAGCGGTTGTCGGAAACTACGACATTCTACAAAGCCTAACCGAGCGTTTTGACATTCCTTATCATCATGTTTCACACGAAGGTCTGAACCGTGAAGAGCATGAGCAGAAAATGCTGGAAGTGATTGACCAATACGAGGCTGATTACCTTGTTTTGGCTAAATACATGCGAGTACTGACTCCGGGATTTGTTGAAAAGTACAACCACAAGATCATCAATATTCACCACAGCTTCTTGCCAGCATTCATCGGTGCGAAACCCTACCAACAAGCGTATGAGCGCGGCGTAAAGATCATTGGTGCAACGGCGCACTTCGTGACGAACGATTTGGATGAAGGCCCAATCATTAAGCAAGACGTTATCCCTGTCGATCACAACTTCAGTGCGAAAGACATGGCGCAAGCGGGTCGTGACGTAGAGAAGAATGTTCTAAGTAAAGCGCTAAACAAGGTGATCAATGATCACGTGTTTGTTTACGGCAACAAAACTGTGATTCTGTAGGTTCGACACCTGTTAGAACCCAATAAAAAACGCGTAATAGGATCGCCCCATTACGCGTTTTTTGTATCTGGTTATCGAGTCCGTTGTTAGAGATTCCCAACTACGCTCCTTCGTCGC
>NZ_MCYD01001321.1:963-1226 GCF_002876325.1 Vibrio sp. 10N.261.52.A1 | reverse complement strand
GTCGCTATCGGGAATGACGGTGTTCTCTTGCTAGTAAAAACGATGACTCAGAAGAGATACAGTCAAACCGAATGATAGTAAGGCACAACCACTGCACACATCCGTCATTCCGACGAGCCTAGGCGAGATCAGGAATCTCTTCTTAGAACAACCTTAGGTTATGCCTGCTCTGACTCAACAATCTTCTTCAACGAATGTGGGTGCAGCTTGATACAGATCCCTTGATGCTTAAATGCAACGGTTGGGTTGTTCAAACGCTCACC
>NZ_MCYD01001321.1:0-205 GCF_002876325.1 Vibrio sp. 10N.261.52.A1 | reverse complement strand
GTTGTTCAAACGCTCACCCTCACCTTTCGGGCTAGACAGCTTGATCTTAATACCTTGCTCAGCCAGCGTTTCAAAGTTAGCAGCGAACTGCGGGTAAGTGTCTTTCAGATCCGCTAAGTACTCGTCAGCCGTTTGGGCGTGAGAAGGAATCACAAACTCGACATGTTCCCAATCTTGGCTTGGATAAATTTTACCTTCTGCAGGG
>NZ_MCYD01001320.1:1736-2434 GCF_002876325.1 Vibrio sp. 10N.261.52.A1 | reverse complement strand
GATGGCAATCTTTATTGCTCGCATCTCACGTGGCCGAACAATTCGCCAAATGATCGTGTCTATCAGCATCGTTGCTCCACTGGTAACCTGTTTCTGGTTCAGCATCGTTGGTGGTAGCGGTTTAGCGTTTGAGTTAGAAAACCCTGGTGTGATTTCTAGTGCGTTCGAAGGCTTCAACCTTCCCGCAGTATTACTGGCTATCACGGCACAACTGCCATTTCCGACTCTGATTGCGATTCTGTTCCTTATCCTGACCACCACGTTCATCGTAACAACGGGCGATTCAATGACCTACACCATCAGTGTAGTTATGACAGGTACCACAGAGCCAAACGCATCGGTACGTACCTTTTGGGGTATCATCATGGGTGCTGTAGCCATTGCGCTTATTTCAATGGGCTCTGGCGGTATTTCTGCTCTGCAGTCATTCATTGTGATTACCGCCGTTCCTGTGTCATTCATCTTACTGCCATGTCTATGGCATGCTCCTAAGATCGCGACACAGATGGCAAAAGAGCAAGGCATCGCTTAATCACAAAGCCGACTAACCTCGGTTTCGCGTTTCGAACAAAAAAGCCACTCAAGTGAATCACCTGAGTGGCTTTGTTTTATCTATCTGTATGTCGGTTTATTGAAACTTTTCCCCAGCAGCAACCATGAATGACATTTCAACCAACAGTTCAGGGTTTGCCAGTTCA
>NZ_MCYD01001320.1:0-1194 GCF_002876325.1 Vibrio sp. 10N.261.52.A1 | reverse complement strand
CTTTCACACATGCACGGCTCGGTGCACAGCCTTCAGGGAACCATGCTTCCCACACTTCATTGAGTGCATCAAAGTTAGCAAAATCCGTTAGGTAAATAGTGACCGACAATACGCGAGATTTATCGCTATCTACCAGGCTCATCATCTCTTCAGCTTGCTCAAAAATTTGTTGAACCTGACTCTTAATGCCCGCAGATGTGTCCGATTCAGCAACTTCAACAAAGCTTGCAATACCATTAAAAACAGTCACATCAGACCAACGCTTGGTCGGGTTAATTCTATGAATCTTCACTCGCTATTCTCTTTTTATTGTTGGGATCTACATCAGAGTAATCTAATCCAAATCCTTAATATTGAAAACAAAAATTAGTTCGCGGTATTGGTCATAGGCTCAACACACTTTCACTGACGGCATTCAACTCTAGCAGAGACGACAATCGAAGAGTTGGCTCCCTTCTCGACTTCAAAATAACCACCAGCACTCGAAAGCTGACGAACTGAGAGTTTGTCTTTTCCTAGCTTATCGAACCAATATGGGGCCAGTGAACATTGCGCAGATCCGGTTGCTAAATCCTCTGAAATGCCGATCTTCGGTGCAAAATAACGAAGTACATAACCGTCATCCGAGCTTTGAGCGGTCACCATAACAGCATGTAAATCATTGATTTTTTTATACTGTTCAAAATCAGGGGTAAAATTCCTTACTGCTTCCTCTGAATCCAACACTAACACTAAATCTCTTGTCGAGAATACATCGACAACGGGCTGATTCAAAGCCGACAGATCAATTGGAGCATCGCTCCACTCAACATAAGATTTACCATTCCAGCTTGGCAGTTCCAATCGAGATAAGCCGTCTTTTCTAGAAATCACGACCTGTCCATAATCACTGTTTAAAGTAACCTCTTCAAACTTATACCGCTCGATCAAATCAGTACCAGCACCCAAACTACCATGACCACACAGGTTTATCTCACCATCTAATCCAAACCAACGGATGTCGAACTGACTTCCCGATTTCTTCACAAAAGCAGTAATAGGCTGTGCTAGTTGATGTGTTATTTCTAGTAGCTCTGAATCTGCTAACCATTGCTCTAATTCAACAACCCCACAAGGGTTCCCTTTCGCCGACTCTCCACTAAATACATCATATATAAGTGCGTTGATAACTTATCTCCTTGTACCGTCGTATTA
>NZ_MCYD01001319.1:0-987 GCF_002876325.1 Vibrio sp. 10N.261.52.A1 | reverse complement strand
TTAATACCTGCGTAAGGTCATCGTGAAGTGCGCGATGAATTAACTCCTTTTCTAGTGCGACTTTACTAGTGACATCTTCGACCACCACTTGAATCGCTTTTTCACCTTCCCAGTAGATGATGTTGTCGTAAATATTGAAGTATTTTTTACTTCCATCAAGGCAACGGTTTTCGACCACTAAACTAAAACTCGGCGTGTGACCGGCCATAATATTCTGGCTACGCTTTAGAGCGTTGATACGATTGTCGGGTGGAATAATAGAGATGACCGAATTCATAGCAAGGACTTGCTCAATAGATTTAGCACCCTGCATTTCAACCCATGCCTGATTGACCATCAAAGGTTTGAAGTTTTGATGAATGAGCACACCTTGTTTCGAGCTTTTCAGTAGCGTCCGGTACATGTGGTCTTTTTCTTGGAGCTTACGCTCAGATGCGACAACTGCCGTAATATCGACAAGCATAACGCGGAGAGCTGGACGGTTGTTGAGCTTAATCATGTGCGCAAGGCTAAACAAAGAGAGTCGGCGTCCATTAATAGGGATATCTTTATAGACTTTACCTTTTTGTAGCTGACCTTTGATTGCAGAAACGTAGCGTTCACGCACTGTGCCATGGTAGCTATCGGGTATTAAGGCATAGACGAAATCGACATTCTTTAGTAGCGATTCTCGGTCATCGTAACCAAATAGGGTCGCGATATTATCGTCGACATCAATGACCTGATGATCCTGGAGGGTAATGTATCCTTGGGCAGAATCGAAGTTCTGGCAAGGTAAGGCTGTCGTTAAGTCTAGTTGGATACTCATATCGGTCTGATCAATTAATCTCTACCGCAAAAAGGTGCTTTGCATTAACTTGGGTATATTGCTGATAGACAGGGTAAATGCAGCGAGACTCTACATGCAAAGTATGATATTCATCATTTAACTACACTAGCGTAATTTTACTGAATGGAAAATGGATTAAAATTTTATTAAGGATAATT
>NZ_MCYD01001318.1:0-666 GCF_002876325.1 Vibrio sp. 10N.261.52.A1 | reverse complement strand
ATATATATGGCGTAGATTGAGTTAAAATTACTAAGTAAAAGCCGATGCTAATAGCGACCCCATATGGAATACCCTCTTGAAAACCAACTTTATTTCTTATTAACTTTTTACCCACTAGATAAGAGATAGCTAAAATACCACCAGAAAAAGCCGTCAGAATAAACGCCAATAATAAGTCATTAACAGGGATGGTAAGCGACAAAATAACGACGTATTTAATATCACCCGCCCCGATCCAAATCAGCTTATAAAGAATTAGTCCTATACCTAACATCAGTACAAAACTCATAACTTGAATATCTAGCGGAGATAAAAAACACTGCAAGAAGAGTAATAGGTACAAGGCGTAATTCTGTATCTTACGATAGAGAAAATCAGTGGCCGACACATATACACTCAATACTGCCAAAGTCACTAAATACAATTCATGACTAAAAATAGGGAATACCGCCTAAACTTGGTGAGAATTAATCTTATTTAACATCATAAATTAACTAAGCCAGACCAATGTAAACACAGGTCTGGCACAAATATCTTTCGATATCATCTACACTAGCCAATACGGCTTAATATTAGCTTCCTGCTGTATCAATAGCGGTTGCTACTTTTGCGAAAGCTGCTTCAAGCTTACCAATGAAACCGTCTGCACCCACTGCTGTCGTTACT
>NZ_MCYD01001317.1:0-1233 GCF_002876325.1 Vibrio sp. 10N.261.52.A1 | reverse complement strand
AACATAAAATGCGCTAATTATGAGTTTCATTTCGACTTATTTAGCTGTTCTATCGTTTGGTTACACTTGTTACAAATTATTGAATCGATGAATTAATTGACCGCTCGATTCAAAAACACCATTTATGGATTAGGTGAGTGATGCATAGCTTGGAAAATCCACCTTGTCCCAAAGTTGTTTTCTTAGGTCATCTTGGTTGGACCAATTTCCGGCTAAAACCCACTCAACAAGTGCACTAGCGACGTCTGGATAAGAGACAACCTCAGCCTGTTTTTCGTTGAGCCAACCACGCAAGATTGCTGGGTCAAGAAAGCTCATCGTTTGGGCTAATCCAAGCGCCTCAAGTGTTGCCACATTACTCTGCTGCTCAAACTGCCCATCAAGTGGTTTAAGCAGTAGCTTCTTACCCAAAGTTAGAGCTTCCGATGGCAGTTCAAACCCACCATTCGCTACCACACCAGAGCACTGATTTAGGTCGAATTGAAAACCAGCATGGCTGAGTGGTTTGAAGGTAATATTTTCGACTTGGCTACGCTCAATCACATTCGGGTGATAACAGACAAAATTGTGTGAAACAAACTTCATTAATAGCTCTGAAATCGCTTCAAGGTCTTCAAACGGCAAATAGACTAATGTGAAGTCCAGGGGCGCTTTAGTCTGCTCGTGGTGAGCTAAGGTGTGAATGATAGGAGGCAATATTGGTTGCTCGAAATGATACCAATGCAAACCAATCGAGTGCTCTGTCGGCGCAAAATGTTGAATCACAGAATGCTCAATCCAGTTCCCCCCTTCCTTAGGAACATCATAACGAAACGCATTCTGGTGACTGATTCCGATACAAGGGACTCCCTGCCTTTTGGCTGCCCAAGCTGTCACAGGTTCAAAGTCATTGAGCACCAAGTCATAGGGTGTAAGGTCCATCTGTTTAACCTCATTAAGAAAGCGCCAGATATTATTCTTAATGAATGTCTTTCCATATTTGACCTGCCCTTGTTCACTATAAAAGGTTAAGCCGTTACGAACTTGGTAGTTGCCAAACTCTTCCATCGAAAAGTACTTGCTTGCTTCTCGGCCTGAAAAGAGAAAATCAACATCGATGTTTTGTTGACGAAACGCGACAGCCATTGCCCTTGCACGAGCAATATGACCATTTCCAGTGCCTTGTACGCCGTATAAAATTTTCATTAAACTTCCTTTCGATTTGCTGGTTTAGCGCTTGCTATCAGCTTCATT
>NZ_MCYD01001316.1:0-406 GCF_002876325.1 Vibrio sp. 10N.261.52.A1 | reverse complement strand
ACTCCAGCTTATCTGGGAGGAAGTAGCGTGTGCTCAGCATGATGCTAACCCTAAACTGGTGTTAAACGACGTTGAAGTTAGGCGTTTTAATCAAAAACTCTATTTGGTTCGAGAGATTAAAGATCTATCGGGCTGGCAAGGTGATATTGCTGTTGGCGGAAAGTTGCTTCTGCCTGATGGCTTGGGAGATGTAAGCTTACACGCTGGGGTATCTGAATCCGAACCTGGTCGTCGGGTACAAACGTTCAGTTTACCAGACCAAAACGCGGTATTACGTGTTACCTTTAATCCTGAAGGTTTATCGGCGCACCCAGTTGGGCGTGGACATAGCAGGAAGCTTAAGAAGCTGTTTCAAGAGTATCAAGTGCCTAGCTGGTTGAGGCGCAGAACGCCTATATTAATGGAT
>NZ_MCYD01001315.1:0-1525 GCF_002876325.1 Vibrio sp. 10N.261.52.A1 | reverse complement strand
TTCCTATTTGGCTCTTCAACTCAAGAAGAGAAGCAAGAAGAGAAACAAACTGAAGAGAAGCCTAAAAACAACCGCAATGGCAACCGTCAACGCCGTGACCGTAACGATAACCGCCGCCGTAACCAACGTGGTGAGCGTGGTGACAACCGTAACGATAACCGTGACAACAAACGCCGTCGCAAGCCTGCACGTGATGAGAAGTCTGAAGAGCAGAAAGATGCAGCTCCACAGCAAAATCGTCAACCTCGTAAGCCTAAGCAAGATCGCCGCAACAAGCAGCGTGATGAGCAGAAGCAACGCGAAGAGCAAGCACCATCTAAATTAGCAGAAGAAGGCCTACAGCTAGCGGCAGACGCACAAGCTGGTAAGTCAGATGCGCCAAAGGCTAAGCCTGAAGCGAAAGCTGCTAAGATCAAAGAGCGTCGCCAACGTCGTAAGCTGAACAAGCAAGTTCGTGTTAAAGACCAGCAAGCTCAAGCAGACGCGGCTGAAAACTCAACTAAGGAACAAAAAGCACCATCTGTTTCTAAAGAGCAAGCAGCAGCGAAAAACAAATCAGTAGCGCAAGAGCAAAAAGTTGCAGAGCAAGTTGAAGCAACTCAAGCAAATAGCGAGCAATCTGAACAGGAAGAACCGAAACAACGTCGTAACCGTCGTTCTCCACGTCACCTACGTGCAAGTGGTCAACGTCGTCGTCGCGGTCGTGATCGTCGCCCTAACCCATTCCGCCTACGTAAAGGTGGTGTAGCTTCTCCAGAGATGGCTATGGGTAAAGTGATGCCTCGCTTCATTCCAAAACCTCACCACAAACAGGCAAAACCTGAAGTGGCTGAAGTAGCAGTTGAAACGCAAACAGTGGTTAATACTCAAGAGCAAAATGTCGCTCAAGAGGCAGCTCCACAAAGCAGCGTTGTAATGGCAGGCGGTTTTGCATGTCCTGAACTGGCAATGGGTAAAGTGATTATCCGCCGTGAAGAGACTGCAGTAACTCAGGCACCAGTTGCTGAAGCTCCTGCTGTTGTTGAAGAAGCTCCAGTGGTTGTCGAAGCGAAAGTTGAGGCACCTGTCGTTGAAACACCAGTAGTTGAAGCACCAGTTGAGACTGTGAAAGCTGAGGAAGCAGTTGCTGAAGCACCAGCAGTTGAAGCTGAAGCGGCTGTCGTTGAACCAGCAAAAGTCGTTGAAGCACCGAAAGCTGAAGTGAAAGTTGAAGAAGCGCCTGTTGCAAAAGCAGAAACGCCAAAAGCAACAGTTGCGAAGAAGCAAGCGGGCTCACCAATGACTAAAGCTCCTGGTCCTCAAGAGATCAAAGAGATTGAAGTGGTTGCAGCACCGTTCCGCACTGAACGTTTTGTACCAAAAGGTGCAGGTAGTCAGGTAGCGTCAAACAAAGCTGGCGCAGGCATGACTAAGCCAAACTACTAGTGTTTACTACTGAATAATCATTAGAAAATCGAATCAAAGGCTGCTTATTTAAGCAGCCTTTTTCTTATCTGCTAATCGAATAAAAATTAATAGATATATT
>NZ_MCYD01001314.1:0-2262 GCF_002876325.1 Vibrio sp. 10N.261.52.A1 | reverse complement strand
GTATTTGAACAACCGACGTTCCAATTCAAGTTAATTGAATTTGGTCCATCACCAGCATCTAAAATCGAAGCGCGTATAAGCGGCGCTGATCCACAAACACTTCGTAATATCGCGGTACAAGTGGAAGATATCTTGTTAGCTGACCCGGGTTCTCGAAACGTTCGTCACGATTGGCGTGAACGCACTAAAGAGCTGGTACCGCTGTTCAACGAATCTAAGGCTCGTCGCCTAGGCATTTCAAAAACAGATCTGTCCGAGACGTTACAGATGGCGTTTGGTGGTTACAACATCGGCCTACTGCGTGATGGTACGCATATGTTACCTATCGTGGCACGTTTACCGGAAGAAGAGCGTTTTGATTTCGAATCGCTAAACAATGTGAAGATTTGGAGCCCGTCGCTACAAACCTACATTCCAGTTGAACAAGTGATTGATGGTGTAGAGCTTCAATGGTCTGAACCACTGATTCAGCGTCGTGATAGAAAACGTACGCTAACGGTATTGGCTGACCATGATGTACTGGGTGATGAAACACCAGCAAGTTTGTTTGCTCGTGTGAAACCTAAGGTTGAAGCATTAGATTTGCCAGAAGGCTACAGCATAAGCTGGGGCGGTGAGTATGAAAGCTCTAAAGATGCACAAGAGTCTCTGTTTGGTTCACTGCCAATGGGCTACTTGTTGATGTTTATCATCACTATGCTTCTGTTCAATTCGGTACGTAAGCCGCTTGTGATTTGGTTTACGGTTCCACTGTCTATCATTGGCGTATCAATTGGTTTGTTAGGTACTAATATGCCATTTAGCTTCACGGCGTTCTTAGGCTTACTTAGCTTAAGCGGCATGATTCTGAAGAACGGTATCGTACTGCTTGACCAGATCAACAGTGAACTTGCGACAGGTAAAGATCCTTACTTAGCGGTTGTAGATAGTGCGATCAGTCGTGTACGACCGGTGTCTATGGCAGCACTAACGACTATCTTGGGTATGATTCCCTTGGTATTCGATGCATTTTTCGGCTCGATGGCGATTACCATCATGGCAGGCTTAGGCTTTGCTACAGTACTAACGCTAATAGTAGTACCTGTGATGTTCGCTATCTTATATAGAATCAAACCGTCCACTGCGGGTTATTAGGGATTGATATAAAACAGATTCTTTTAAGCCAGCCCAGTCATTGTTGACTGGGCTTTTTTGTATCTAATTGCTTTGTGAACATGCTCAAGCCAGATCAAACCTGAGTCAAAGACGAGCATGAAGTCGTAATGGGGTTCAATCAGTATTGAGTAGAGCGAAAAAAGGAAGAGGGGAATTACATTGCAAGTTGTAAGTCGAGTTCAATCGATTGTGGCATCGCTAAGTGGTAGCCCTGGAACATATCAAATCCTAATTCCTCCATACGTTCTAGCTGTTGCTGAGTTTCAATACCTTCAATCACCGTTTTCGCGTTGATCGACTCAGCAAGAGAGATAGCAAGCTCCATATCGGACGTATCGCCCTCCTCAAACTTAAGCATGACGGAGCGGTCGACTTTAATGATGTGAGGGGCAATGTGTAACACGCGGCTTTCTGTAGATGCTTGAGTGCCGAAGTCATCGACAGCGATTTGGAAGCCGTTGTCTGCAAGGGAGGTTGCTGCCAATTTGAGCTTTTCTTCACTATCGACGCTTAGTTCAACGAGTTCCATGACGATTTGGTCACAGGATAGGTTTAATTCGTGTAGTCTTTTAGCCAATAAGCTTTCGCTTACTTTTTCTGCGGCAAAGAGTTCGCCTACATTTGGCAGAACATTCAAAAAGAGTTGAAGGTGACGGACAGTCGATTGAGCAAAGTTACGGATATGAATTGCGCGGCTCAACCTTTCAACGTTTATTTTATCCGCATTAGAGGTTTCGTCTGAATGAAAGAAGTGATCAGGGCGAACACTTTCGCCATTACTATTAGAGATTCGCACCAAAGCCTCTACACCTATCTGACACATAGAACGGTCAAATATAGGTTGATAGACGCTTCTTAGAGTGAGGTCTTGATATTTAGCAATAAACTGCATATCGGCATCTACTGATATACAGCTAATAAATTCACTTCTGTCTGATAAAATCATATTCGCTAGTAAGGGGGTAATTCATTGACGGACATAAAAGTCACGGCTGTCACAATATTGACAGGTGTAAGTAAATTGTCAATTAATAAAAACTTATTTGTCGGGTCAATGTATAAATATATATAATTAACGAAAAATCAGCATGATAATTGATATTAGTC
>NZ_MCYD01001313.1:0-4368 GCF_002876325.1 Vibrio sp. 10N.261.52.A1 | reverse complement strand
CCGTAAAGACGATGCAATTCATCAATAGGTAAGTGGGAGTTCACATGAAAATTTTTCTAGCAATCTTCGCCGCTCTAACCATTTCTGCGTGCAGCTCCACAGGGTCTAGTAGCGCTAGTTACATGAATGATGGCAAAACCAATTCAGGATTCAATAGTGGCAATATGTACTACGACGACAGTCGAAGAAGTCATGGCTCGTTGAACAGCAACTAGAACAACAATGGTAAGCCAGATCTCTCCGTCAAAAGAGCTCTGGCTTTTTATTTTTTAATCTAACCCATATCAATTTTCACGCCAGATAATGCTCCAGTTCCATAGTCATCATCACCTCGTCTGGTTTTTAGCATCAAACGTAAGTCATTAGCCGAATCGGCACTATGAAACGCATCTTCTTCGCTAATCTTTCCCGCTACAACTAAATCAAACAAAGCTTGGTCAAAGGTCTGCATGCCGACTTCTTTTGATTTTGCCATTGTTGCTTTTAGCTCGTGCAATTCACCGCGACGAATCAAGTCAGACACTCGTGGGCTGTTGAGTAGAATTTCAAATACACCATGACGCCCGCTGCCATTCTTATCTCGAATTAACTGCTGAGCAATCACACCACGCAGATTCATCGACAGATCAAACAGGAACTGTTCTTTCTGTTCTTTAGGCACCAAATGAAGAATACGCTCTAACGCTTGGTTGGCATTATTCGCGTGCAAAGTTGCCATACACAAGTGACCCGTCTCAGCAAAGGTCATCGCATATTCCATGGTTTCGCGGCTACGGATTTCGCCAATCAAAATCATATCTGGCGCTTGGCGCAACGAGTTTTTAAGGGCGACTTCATAGCTCTCGGTGTCGAGCCCTACCTCACGCTGAGTAACTATGCATTTCTTATGTTCGTGGACGAATTCTATCGGGTCTTCAACCGTCAAGATATGCCCAGAACGATTGGTATTGCGGTAGCCTGTCATCGCCGCCATCGAGGTCGATTTACCAGAACCCGTAGCCCCAACCACCAGCACAAGCCCACGCTTAGCAATTGAGAGGTCTTGTAATACATCAGGAAGCTTTAATTGCTCAAAGGTTGGGATATTCGTCTCGATGCGTCGAATCACTGCTCCAGGTAGCTCTCGCTGAAAGAACGCACTAACACGAAAGCGACCAAAATCACGTACAATGGCAAAGTTAGCCTCACGCGTTTGCTGATATTCATCACGTCGTTCTTGATCCATCATCGCATCAAGTAATTGAGCGACCTGAGCTGAATTCAGCTTCTCGCCTTGCGGTCGCAGCTCACCATCGACACGGAACAAGACGGGCGCATCAACCGTGATGTAAAGATCGGACGCTTTTTGAGAAAGCATTCCCTCAAGGATTTGATTCAATTCCATTATGTGCACCTTGATTAAAACATTGAGGTTTCTATTTCGATCTTTTTCTCGACCTCTTCCGAGTCAACCAAGCCTTGAGCCATCAACTGCTTCGCATTTTGCTCCATGGTCTGCATGCCATGTGCTGCGCCCGTTTGAATGATTGAATACATCTGAGCGACTTTATCTTCACGAATCAAGTTTCTGATCGCCGGTGTCGCCATCATGATTTCATGGCAAGCCACACGCCCCCCACCAACACGCTTTAATAGTTTCTGTGCAATCACCGAGCGTAATGATTCAGACAACATTGAGCGAACCATGTCTTTATCGCTACCAGGGAAAACATCAATGATACGGTCAATCGTTTTTGCCGCCGAGCTAGTATGTAAGGTACCAAAAACCAAGTGACCAGTTTCTGCGGCCGTAAGCGCTAGACTAATGGTTTCTTGGTCACGAAGCTCACCGACAAGGATAACGTCAGGATCTTCACGTAACGCACTGCGCAGCGCCGCTTTAAAGCTATGAGTATCACGATGAACCTCACGCTGGTTCACTAGGCACTTATTGTTGGTGTGAACAAATTCAATCGGGTCTTCTATGGTGAGAATATGCTTATTGTGGTTACGGTTAACGTAATCCACCATCGCCGCAAGAGTAGTCGATTTACCAGAACCTGTTGGGCCTGTAACTAACACTAGGCCCTTTTCGAAATTAGCAATCTTTTCAAAGATATCAGGAGCGCCTAACTGCTCTAACGTTGGTATCTCGACAGGGATAGTTCGAAAGACAGCTGAGCAGCCACGGGCTTGGTTAAAAGCGTTAACACGGAAACGACCGACATTGGGTAATTCAAAAGAGAAGTCGACTTCCAGTTTTTCCTCAAATTCACCGCGCTGCGAGTCGCTCATGATCTCAAAAACCAAACGGTGCACATCAGCATGACTCAAAGCTGGTATTCCAAGCTTCCTTACTTCACCATCTATACGTACCATTGGAGATACACCCGCAGAAAGATGTAGATCTGACGCGTTATGCTTTACACTAAAATCTAGTAACTCAGTGATATCCATTTATTTTCCCTTAAGTAAAGTCAGCTATGAGTAGTATTCAACAAAATATCGAACAAATCACCTCACAGATTCGTAGTGCTGAGCAAAAGTGCGGACGAGCTCCAGAGTCCGTGCAACTTTTAGCCGTCAGCAAAACTAAACCGATTGATGCGATTCTAGAAGCCGCACTCGGAGGCCAAATTGCCTTTGGTGAAAACTATGTTCAAGAAGGTGTCGATAAAGTAAAACACTTTTCAGAACAACATTCTAACCTAAATTTGGAATGGCACTTTATTGGTCCAATCCAGTCAAATAAAACTCGCCCTATCGCAGAAAGCTTCGCATGGGTACACTCCATCGATCGTGATAAGATCGCTCAGAGACTGAATGACCAACGTCCAAGCGAGCTTCCACCTTTGCAAGTGTTAATTCAAGTAAACACTAGTGGTGAAGCGTCCAAGTCTGGCACATCTGAAGAGTCAGTTTTTGCACTGGCAGAGTTGATTTCCTCACTGCCCAACCTCACTTTAAGAGGGTTGATGTCGATTCCTGCAAACGTCTCTGACTATCAATCACAGCTTAACGCTTTCTCTCAACTGGCAGAGCTAAAAGATAAGCTAGCTGCAAAATATCCTGATATTGATACCCTTTCGATGGGCATGAGTGGTGATATGGACGCAGCAGTAGAGGCTGGCAGCACCATGGTTCGCATTGGAACCGCGATTTTTGGTGCTCGTGATTACGCGAAATAGCGACACCTAACAACCAAAAAAGTATAAGTATTGATACCGCTCCGCTTTCACCGCGTAGCGACACGCTCAGGATTTGATATATGGAACATAAGAACATCGCCTTTATCGGGGCGGGAAACATGGTTCGCTCAATTGTAGCGGGCTTAGTAGCGAGTGGTTACCCAGCGCAAAAGATTACGGCGACAGCGCCTTCTGACACGAGAAGAGTGCCGTTAGAGCAAGAATACGGCATCAATACCACCAGCGATAATATTGCCGCAGCTGAGCAAGCAGACGTTGTTGTATTATCGGTGAAACCGCAAATGATGGCCGATGTATGTAAACCCTTACAAAGCATCGACTTTAGCAACAAACTGGTAATCTCAATTGCCGCAGGTATTAATGCGAATCGACTCAATGAGATGTTAGACTGCCAACTGAATCTGGTTCGTGTAATGCCAAACACGCCATCACTGCTTGGGAAAGGCATGAGTGGGCTTTATGCTGATTCAACCGTTAGCCAAGCAGATAAAGATTTCGCATCACAGCTAATGCAAGCTGTAGGTGAAGTGAGCTGGGTAGAACAAGAATCTGGTATCAACAACATTATTGCAGCGGCAGGCAGCGCTCCGGCTTACTTCTTCCTGTTTATGGAAGCGATGCAAGCGGAAGCAGTCAATCAAGGTTTCGACCAAGAGACGGCCCGCAAGCTAGTGCAGCAATCGGCATTAGGCGCGGCAGAGATGGTGGTCGCGAATCCAGATACAGAATTATCTACACTGCGTGAGCAAGTGACTTCAAAAGGTGGTACTACCGCCGAAGCACTGCGCACGTTTAATGAACATCAACTATCAGACATCGTAGCCAAAGCCATGCAAGCGGCAGTTGCTCGAGCTGAAGAGATGGAAAAACTGTTTTAGTACCAATCAAGGTACAAAAGCCTTGCGTCGCTCATGTGATATCTAAGCGGCAAGTAAATCCGAAAAAGGAAACAATATGAACTCGATGAGCTTTCTGATCTCGACCGTTTTTGATCTTTACATCATGGTTGTGATCTTGCGTATCTGGCTACAAGCATCACGTGCAGATTTCTACAATCCGTTCTCACAATTCATCGTAAAAGCGACACAACCAGTGGTAGCTCCACTACGCCGAGTTATTCCGTCGATCGGCAGCCTAGATCTGGCAACGGTTGTTTTCGCTTATGTGCTATGTGTACTCA
>NZ_MCYD01001312.1:0-2417 GCF_002876325.1 Vibrio sp. 10N.261.52.A1 | reverse complement strand
GCTTTATTCGGTGTCAGCTCTTTTGCACGAAGGCTCGGTCTGAGCGGGTTAACAAACACCACTCTCATCGGAGGAATAGCTTTACTCGCAATTAAGTTATCCATCACCAGAGGCGTTGGGACTTTGTCGATGTAAGATTCACCATCAAACAAGATCAAAAGCGGTGACTTATCAGTTGTTGAGTAAACGCTATTTGGCTCATACAGACTGATGTGCCTTGCTTCAACCTCAGCATCCCCCTGATAAAGAAAATGCGTTAACTGACCTTTGGGGTTACCTTCTTCTGTCGCTACGCTATCGCTTGATGCATGTTTAAGCGTCAAGGTAGAAGCAGAGCCAAATATTCCAGTATCAGAGCCAAAGCTAGGCTCCAAATTTAATGGGTCTAGTGCTGCAGTCGCCAATACTGCTCTGCGTTGTTCTCGGTTAGTATCACGAGCTAATTGAGGAACATTAGGTGCGATTCGATAGGAGAGACGCGTTGAATCTGGAACTTCAAAAGAGCGAAACCAGATATCACTGCCTTCAATTTTGCTCATCTGTGCATGTCCGCCATATGGCGCACCTAATAGCCGAACGTTGTTGGCATTCCCACGAAATAAAAAAGTAACGAAAGCCTTGTTGTCAGGTTGATACTCGACAAGCGGTGCCCCCTGAGACTCAATGATTTGCCAAAACTTTTTTTCTGCATCTTTTACACCGCCATGAATATCAGCTGCAGTACGTGACAATGTTGGACTTAGCATCGACACCTCTGGCGATAGATACTGATCCTTTTTCAGAGGCATAGGAGCAAGCTGCATTTCAGCCTTAGATACCTCAGTATCAGCACTCTTCATTTCAATTCGATAAGTGTCAGCTTGATCGACATACCAAAAAATCTCAGTCTCTCTCGCCTCATGATTCAGTAATTTTTTTATTGGATCGCCAGCGGAATTAAAAGCAATCACGTGTTCCATGTGGCTTTGGCTTCGGATAAAACCACGGTAGTAACCTGGTTCATTGATCTTTAAAAACGTGTCTTGCTGAGAGTGGAGCTCAATGCGCTGAGGCTTATTTGCTTCAACGATCATTGCCTGCGCACTTACTATTTGAGTGAACAGAGCGGTAACGAAAAAAATCCATTTCATGATAATCCAATTGCAGTTAATGATATTGATTATCATTTATGGTAATTTTCTTTTTCACATGGGAACAGCAGATTGAGTTATCCAAAGTGATTGGATTGTTATGAAAATTGGCAGGAGCTTATGAATAGTCGAATACCTTCACCTCTTAAGAAAAGTGCCCTCGTGCGTTGGGTAGGGAGTGAAGAAAATTTTCAAATGGTATCGGAGCAATACTCAGAAACAGTCCCTCTAATTGAAGGCAATGTGGATATTTGCAAGGTGCAAGAGAACTTCTCTCTGCACTGGGGAACTACGACAGAACTCAAAGATCACCAAGTCATCTCGACGGCTCGTAAGGCTCTGATTTTAATAATTTTAAAAGAAGGAAAACTCGATTTCGGCTACGACGATTCAAACTTCGTTATGGATTCAAAACATGGCTATCAAGCCTTGGTAGTCAATCTAGCAAAACCCGCGACATTCCGACGAACTGTTCAAAAAGGCAACAAGGTTTCTAAATTAAAAGTACTCATCCCACACCATTGGATCCAAGAACGCATAGAATCTGGCAGCCGGATTGACGATTTCATTTCTCAACACTTATCCCATTTCGACTTGCAATCAAATCATCAATTACAAGAACTACTCGAAAGGATCATCCAGTTACAAGATGGAAGCGACACATTTAAGAAGATTAGGTTAGAGGCATTAACGCACTGCTTGGTATTAGAAGTGTTCGAACAGCTGTCTAATAGTGATACCGCGTTAGAAGTCGGAGTTACAGAAACACAAACAGCGGCGACTGAAAGTGCAAAGCACTCAATTGATGAGTTGATTAACTACATTGAGGAGAACCTCGACAAAGACTTATCAGTTAAGTCCTTGGCTGAATACGCGACTACTAGCGAATCAAACCTTAGAAGAAAATTCAAAGACGTGATTGGTTGCAGCATCAAAAGTTACATAAGACGTCGTCGACTAGAAATGGCACGCAAGCACTTAGAACAAGGGTTGGTGTCAATCACTGAAGTAGCTTACCACGCAGGTTATCGACACCCTTCTAACTTCACCAGCGCTTATAAAAAAGCGTTTGGCTACCCACCAGCATTTTCAGTAAACAAACGCGATTGATTGCTCTAATAACTTGAGGGGAATAAATAAGAAAATGACAGAGGTACCAATAGAAAATTAAATTCGCAAGCAGCGCTCTACATAACCAAAAACACGTAATATCGAGCCCATTAATGTGAAATAGGTTGCACTTAATAGGGATTATTTTGATTTTATATAATTACGTAACATATATTC
>NZ_MCYD01001311.1:0-671 GCF_002876325.1 Vibrio sp. 10N.261.52.A1 | reverse complement strand
GCCTTTCAGCGTCTTACCAATAAATAACTTACCGATAATGTCCGATGGGAAAATCATGCCCCAGTGTTCGCCATTCACGATCGCTTTGTAGCCTAGCTGGCTGCGTTCAGCGATGATTAAGTCAACTTGCTGGTTACGTTTGTAATTCGCCGGAGTGTTGTCTAACCATTTGTTAAACTTAGTTGTGCCTACAATGCGGCTAGATGCTTTATCAATGTACACATATACTAAGATTGACTGACCTTCGTTTAATCGACCACGTTGTTCGCTGAAAGGGACCAGTAGGTCTTTACCTTTCACGCCCCAGTTCATGAATGCACCGGTGCTGTTTACACCTTCAACAGTCATCAAGCCAAACTGACCAACTTGTGCGATAGGTTTTTCAGTAGTTGCAGCGATCTGGTTGTCAGAATCAATGTATAAGAACACATCTAACTTTTGACCAATTTCAACACCTTCAGGAGTAAATCGTTTCGGTAGCAACACGGTTCCATAGTCGCTAGCGTCAAGGAATACACCGAAATCTGCTTGTTTTACTACTTCTAAGTTGTTTATTTGACCAATATTAATCATCAAGATTGTCTCTACTTTAAATTTGGCGGAGATTATACGTGATCTCTGATATGCTTTCGCTAGTTTCATTCATATTTTTACATTCTAGGAGCCATCGT
>NZ_MCYD01001310.1:0-1369 GCF_002876325.1 Vibrio sp. 10N.261.52.A1 | reverse complement strand
ACCCTGTAAGCATTTTTTTGCTCTTGCCTTTACGCTTATTTCTCCGAGCTTTCCACGCTTTCCCATCTGGGCTTTGCTGTTTGGTAATGTTGCGTTTCGATATTTTCTGAACTTCTTTGGCGACTCTTCGTAATAACCGCTCTCGCTTGGTTGCCGGCATAGCCAGAGCTTTTAGAATTTCATCTGTTCTGAGCACACCTTTTTCATCCCACTGAACTTTAATCATCGTTTCAGATCCAAAGTGAATCGTTCAGCAATCCAAACTTCATACTCTGCTAAGTTGTATTGTTTGCCATGCCAATGAATCACCCCTTCTTCCTCTTCGACTATCGTGACAGGCTCTATAAACTGAATATCTATCTCTACGTTGGCTGTCTTGTCACTTTCGGGCTCAACTTTGAATCTAGGATCTTCCAATTCATAGGTTTCACGATATGGGTCATTACTTTGTAACCAAGCCATAACTGAGGCCATGACAATAGCTGGCTCAAACTCCCTAAAAGGAAAACGTTCTATCGAGATAACCGCTTCGTATTCCATCATCCCCAAATCGACGCCCAACCCTTGGTGCTTTGGAGTGAGTTGCAGTTCCGCTCCATCCATCCACGACTCAAGCAGCGAATGACAATTTTTAGGGATGACTGTCAATATGTGAGCCGTTAACGTTTGGAGTAAATACCCCATTTCACTTTGACCTTTTGGCTCAAAACTCATATAAGCTCCACACCCACTCGACCTTTGCCTTTCATCGCTCGAACATGCTGCTGGCTTTCTGCTAGCAAACTCTCTTTGGTGTCAGACTCTTTTTCAGCGACTCGATCACCGGCTTCTTTGGTTTGCTGGGTGGCGAACTCAGGTAACAAGTCGGCTTTGGCTCTCGCATAAACCGCCTTTTCATACAGAATGACTAATAAGTTTTTATCTCCAATGCTTGGTTGCCCCGTCACACTGGAAGCTTTAGCAAACCCGCTTTTTTGGTATTGTTCTTTGGTCGTGTTTAATTCAATGTTTAGTTGTGCAATTGCAGCAGCGACAGCGTATGCAATCGCTTCTTTGTCCATATGAGCTGGTACCCCACGACGTTTCTCAAAATCACCGGCATTAATATCCGGCCAAAAACCATCATTGATGATTTTGGTATCTTGATAGTCTGCTCCTGATGAACCATTAAACATGGCATCCCCTTGATATAAGTGAGCCTCTAGCCACTGGGTCGATAGGTCACGATGAACTAAAAGCTATCGCACCCTCGCCAGTCGAGGCTCGGCGGCGTAGGAGTCTTTAAAGATTCGAACCTTCTTTAATGGCACGAATACGTTGCTCGATTTGACCGATTTTGGTTTTCACCCCCACTTTCTCGTACTTATCG
>NZ_MCYD01001309.1:0-1210 GCF_002876325.1 Vibrio sp. 10N.261.52.A1 | reverse complement strand
AGATAGCTTCACCTACAAGATTAATGGCGTTGATTCCGATGATGATATGGACGCGCTATACCATCCGTATCACAAACAACTTCGAGAAATGGCGAATCGACCTGTGGCTCAGCTAACTGGCGTTGACTTGGTCCCTGAAAATGAAATCCGCGGTATACCTCAAGTTCATATTCAAGACACCGGTATTAGTGCGTTATACCAAGAAGCGAGCTTCTTCTATGCACCAAAAGCGAATGTCATCGCACTCCAAATTGATAATGACAATGCAGAGCTGGATGTTGGTCCGATTAAAGCCAAAGACATCGCTTATAACTATCAATATGCTGGTGGAGAAATCACGGTTTATCAGATGACAGGTAAAGAACTTAAAACCTACATGGAATGGTCTGCAGGCTACTTCAACTCTGTACAACCTGGCGATGTAACTTATAGCTTTAATCCAGAACGCAGAGCGTCTAAATATTCGACTAATGATTTCTTTGCGGGCGTGACTTATACCATTGATCTAACTCAGCCTGCAGGTAATCGTATTACTAACCTTGAGTTCGCTGATGGCACACCTGTTAACGATGAAACTGAAATCCGAATTGGTATGAATAGCTATCGAATGGGCCACCTCACTAAAAAGGTGGCGTTTTAGAAGGTGAATCATTCCCTGTATCGTTTGACACAGAGGAAGAGTATGGTGAGGAAGCGGGCACAATCCGCAATATGACCATCAAGTATCTAACAGAAGAAAAGAATGGTCAGTATGAAGGCAAACCTCAGCAACGTTGGACACTCTCTGGTTTGGATAGTCGTTACAGCGCACAACGTGAGATCGTGAAATCATTGATAAATGATGAAGTTATCTCAATCCCTACAAGCGACGATGGCCGCTATACGAATATCGCTTCAATCAATGTACAAGGTCTGATGTTCGACACCGACGAAGCTAAACAAGCAGCCATAACGGCACGTAAAAACAAGCTGACGCAAGCGACCGAGCAAGAAGGAATGAAGATCAAACGTGAGATCATACTCATTGAAGCACTGAATTAACGTCTGATAGATACCATTAACAATCGTTCATATGATCAATGTGCCCTAAGAGCAAAAGTTCTTGGGGCACATGTTTGTTAACTATAGACCTTTAGAAATGGTAGATAACAATAAATTATCATTAATATAATTTATGATAATTTCATTTAATCTACGTATCTCCATATAC
>NZ_MCYD01001308.1:0-270 GCF_002876325.1 Vibrio sp. 10N.261.52.A1 | reverse complement strand
TTGATGCGCAAGACCAGAATCCAGTCCATCTAGTAATTGGGTAATCGCAGTCGGCTGGTCACCGGACGGACTGTAGTCCGATACCAAATCAAAAAGTTTACTCATAGGTCGCCATTTCCATACTGTTTTTTTAATCAGGTCATTGTCACTCTAGGAGGAGTGTCGATGCAACTATTATCTGGAGAAATGCATCTTAAGATTAGAGATCAGTTATAGCTTTTAATTTTAGAACTTGGTATTATCCGTGCCCCTGCAAAGTTTCCTCAGCTA
>NZ_MCYD01001307.1:0-873 GCF_002876325.1 Vibrio sp. 10N.261.52.A1 | reverse complement strand
GTATGGAAATGGCGACCTATGAGTAAACTTTTTGATTTGGTATCGGACTACAGTCCGTCCGGTGACCAGCCGACTGCGATTACCCAATTACTAGATGGACTGGATTCTGGTCTTGCGCATCAAACTCTATTAGGGGTAACGGGGTCGGGTAAAACCTTTACGCTTGCTAACGTCATTTCCCAATCTCAAAGACCAGCAATCCTATTAGCGCCGAATAAGACGTTGGCTGCTCAACTCTATGGTGAGATGAAGTCTTTCTTCCCGAATAACGCCGTCGAGTATTTCGTATCTTACTATGACTACTACCAACCAGAAGCCTATGTTCCAACCACGGATACATTTATTGAGAAAGATGCGTCTGTAAACGCTCATATTGAACAAATGAGGCTCTCGGCGACTAAGGCCCTATTAGAAAGAAAGGACGCCATTATCGTTGCGTCTGTGTCCGCTATCTATGGTCTGGGTGATCCTAAGTCTTATTTGAAAATGATGCTTCACTTGAGCCGTGGAGAGATCATGGATCAGCGCGATATCTTGCGTCGTTTGGCCGAACTTCAATATTCTAGAAACGATGTTGCGTTTGAGCGTGGTCAGTTTCGTGTTCGTGGTGAAGTGATTGATATCTTCCCGGCTGAATCCGACCAAGATGCAGTACGAATCGAGATGTTTGATGATGAAGTCGACTGTATCAGTATCTTCGACCCGTTAACTGGCGCAATTAAACAAAGAGATTTGCCACGCTTTACGGTTTATCCAAAGACTCACTACGTGACACCGAGAGAAAAAATCCTTGAAGCGATCGAGAACATCAAAGATGAGCTGCGAGATCGTGCCCAATATCTGAAAGACAATAATAAGCTTCTCGAAGAGCAA
>NZ_MCYD01001306.1:879-4343 GCF_002876325.1 Vibrio sp. 10N.261.52.A1 | reverse complement strand
GCCTTGGATCAAGAAAGTATCTATGTATTACTGCAACACCTTGGATGCGCTCCTTCGAGTAAAGAGTTCTAACTAAATACTCAACCAAACACTTCACAAAACTAATACCCAAAACACCTTATATAAGCACATGAAATAACGAGCAAAAGCTCTAATAGGGACAATTGTGTCTATGTCCTTTTTTTATGCAATATCTATAGTTGTTGCATACAAATCATTGAAGTATCACGCAATGGAATATTAGCAATATATCAATAGACTAATAGCCCCTTATACTGAATGTCTGATTTGTGAGACTAGTTCATTTCCTCAAGTAACCGAGATGATGCAATCAATGTTTAGGAGAGAAGTGACTCGAAACTTTGAATACTTAAGCCGTTGTAAACGTAACAACCGCGCTGGGTAGACAGTTAGCGAGTAAAGCTGACACAAAGGTAAGATTAAAAACAGCAGGCATAAAAAAACCCAAGTAAATACCTGGGTTAGAGTTACAAAAACCACTAATCATTAATAGCGTAAGGAACCTGATTAGTAGCCAGCTATGCGTAACCTGAGGGTTATTTTTATTACTGATCGGCGACCAAACCAAATGATGTAATAAAAATGCCAATATAGAGCGACCTAATGGTCGCTCTTTTTCTTTCTTATAGGATACAGCTTATCCTTTTACACCACCTGCCGTCAAACCGCCAACTAACCAACGTTGAGCAAGTAAGAAAACGATAGTGATAGGAAGCGCTGAAAGTACAGCCGCTGCCGCAAAGTCACCCCATAAGTAGTTCTGAGGATATAGGTATTGCTGCATACCTACTGCTAGCGTGTAAGAGTTCACATCGGTAAGTAGGATAGACGCTACTGGAACCTCACCAACTGTCGCAATGAAAGATAGGATAAACACAACAGCTAGAATTGGCACAGACAGTGGAAGTAGAACCAGTCTGAATGCTTGCCATGGCGTTGCACCGTCTAGTGCTGCCGCTTCTTCTAGAGAGTTATCAATCGTCTCAAAATAGCCTTTGATCGTCCATACGTGTAGTGCGATACCGCCTAAGTAAGAGAAGATCAAACCACCGTGCGTATTCAAGCCTAAGAACGGTACGTATTGTCCAAGTTTATCGAACAGTGCGTAAATTGCCACAAGAGCCAATACCGCAGGGAACATTTGGAAAATCATCATCGCTTTCAGGATTGTGTTCTTACCTTTAAAGCGCATACGAGCAAACGCGTAAGCTGATGTCGTAGACAGTGCCACAATCAGAATCGATGTAATACCCGCAACTTTCACAGAGTTCCACAACCAAGTCAGTACTGGGAATGGTGGTGTTGTTACCGAACCATCGGCGTTTGTTACTGAGATGCCTAGTGCAAGTTTCCAGTGCTCCAGCGATGGATTATCTGGAATCAAACTACCCGTTGCGAAGTTACCTTCACGGAACGAGATCGCGATGATCATCAGTAGTGGGAAGATAATCATTGCCAGGAAGCACCACAACAGTGCATGTGTTGCCCACACTCGGTATTTAAGGCCTTTACCTTGTACCATAGCCATTGTCGTGCTCCTTAATCTTGAGACAGTTTAGTGAAACGAAGGTTTAGTAACGCTAGTGCACCAACCAATAGGAAGATAAGCGTCGCGATAGCACTTGCTAGACCAAAGTCTTGACCGCCGCCGCCTTCGAATGCGATTCGGTAGGTGTAGCTTACAAGTAAGTCTGTGTAACCCGCTGGCTCAGAAGTGCCAATCATGTTCGGACCACCGTTCGTTAATAGTTGAATCATTACGAAGTTGTTGAAGTTAAAGGCGAACGCTGCAATCAATAGCGGTGTTAGCGGCTTAATCATCAATGGGAAAGTGATTCGCTTGAAGTTATCAAGGAAGTTCGCACCATCGATTGCTGACGCTTCGTACAGGTCATCAGGAATCGCTTTAAGCAGACCCATACATAGGATCATCATGTAAGGGAAACCTAGCCATGTGTTTACAATCAACACCATGGTTTTCGCAAGAATCGGGTCAGAGAACCAGTTCGGGCTTAGGCCGAAGATATTCTCAAGCACCATATTGATTTCACCAAAGCTCTGGTTGAATAGACCTTTAAAGATAAGAATCGAGATGAACGCTGGTACCGCGTAAGGCAGAATAAGCAGAACTCGGTAAATCGAACGACCTTTCAGCTCTTCCCACTGTACGATGTTTGCAAGTACAAGACCGATAATCAGAGTGAACGCCACAGTACATACAGAGAAAATAACCGTCCAGATGAAGATGCTGATGAAAGGTTCTTTAATGCCGTCATCTTTCCATACACGTTCAAAGTTGTGCGTACCAATGCCAACGACGAAGCCAGGAGAAATAGTGTTACCAGTAAACTCACCGTTTGCATCAACAGGTTGGTAGAAACCAACTTCCATATTTGGCTTTAACACGTCACCAGTTTCATTGTTAACCAGTGTTTCGCCATCTTCTTGTAGCGTGTAAAGCGGAGCAACAGAGGCAAACTTACGCAAACCGCTCATGCGGATGTCATCGCCGTTTGGCAGGTGGAAATCTACGCCACTGATCGCTGCTCGGTTTTGAATGATCGCTTTGATCTTCTCTTTTTCACCTTGAGCCGACTCGATAACCGATAGGTCCATATCTGTCGCTGTCATACCTTCTAACGAAAATACGTCAGTCGCTAACAGTTGGTCGCCATCTTTAACCACGATTTGGTGGCCGTTATCTGTTTTGTACAAAGTGAATGGGTAGCTTTCGCCGCTTTGGAAAGAGCGGTCTAAAAGAACAGTTTGAGTACGTTCTAGAGAAAGTTGGTTTTTTGCGCTGTAGTTAGTAAACGCCAGCCCAACGGTGTATGCCAATGGGAAAAGAATGAACAAGATCATTCCGGCAATACCCGGGTAAATATAACGGTGGGCGTAAGTTTTCTTACTACCAAAAATGTAAAGAGCTAAAGCCGTTAAGATCACTGTAAGCAGCGCAAAAGCGAGCTCACCGCGAGAATACATTAGAATTGTAGCGTAGCCGTTAATTAAGCCAACGCTACCAAGCAACCCCCATTTGATGAAGACGCTTTTACTGCCTGGAAGGCTTGATGGTGCTGGGATAGCATCTGTACCTTGAACTGACTGCATAGAGGAACCTGCTAGCGATATAGATAAAAAATAGAAAAGTAAGGAGAGGTTGCCCTCTCCTTAAAAGGTAGTGCTTAGTTATTACTTAGTCATGCGAGCTTCAGCACCTTTCAGCGCTTGGTCTACTGTTTGACGACCATCAACTACGTTGCCGATCGCTTCTTCCATGCTGTACCAGAACGTTGTGAACTGAGGGATGTTAGGCATGATTTCGCCGTTCATCGCGTTGTCCATTGTTGCTGCGATACGAGTGTCGCTGTCTAGTTGACGTTGGAAAGAGTTTAGAGCAACAGCGCCAAGTGGTTTGTCGTCGTTCAGGCTCTTCATACCTT
>NZ_MCYD01001306.1:0-183 GCF_002876325.1 Vibrio sp. 10N.261.52.A1 | reverse complement strand
TCAGGCTCTTCATACCTTCATCAGTCAGTAGGTAGTTTTCCATGAACTCAACCGCTAGGTCACGGTTTGGAGAAGCTGTGCTGATACCACCAGCCCAGACGCCAACGAAAGGTTTAGATGCTTTACCGTTGAACTTAGGTAGCGTTGCTACGCCGTAGTCTACGCCAGCTTTCTCGATGTTTG
>NZ_MCYD01001305.1:0-587 GCF_002876325.1 Vibrio sp. 10N.261.52.A1 | reverse complement strand
GAGTTGAGCTGAGAATTCAGGAATTGAGTTGAATGACGGATGTTTCGAGACTCAGAAACAAGCTGACGTACTAGAGACATCACCTCGTCGATAGAGAGGCTTTCATTTTCAACGCGAGACAGATCTTCAAAGCTTTTATCTATCATATCCGAGAAAGCCGAAGTATCCGTTAGCGTATCATTCATCGAGTTTGATACTTCAGATACCAATAGCTCTAAGTTTGCGCGCAGATCATTGATATTGGTTTCTGATTTGCTGGCAACGTAATTGTTGTAAAGCTGCTCACCAACAGCTGGAGGGCAGATGCCATAATGCTCCAGCACGCCATCCATCTCTTTAGTCAGTTGCGGAATCGCATTATCGACATAGGTGTACCAAAGGGCGTAATTTGCAGGTGTGGTCGACACCCTGTTCTTCATCATAAGAGGCACCGCTTTCTTTAGATTAGCGGTGGATTTCTGAAATTCGTCTTTGTTCATTATTTTTACTGCAGATATCAAACCAACTAAAGCCACTTGTGGACAAGGTTAGCGGATTTCGAGGAGCTTTGCTTTAAAAATTATATAATTAATGGATGAGGGTTGGAT
>NZ_MCYD01001304.1:0-1973 GCF_002876325.1 Vibrio sp. 10N.261.52.A1 | reverse complement strand
CTTGTCAGCGACGACAAGTAGTCCACTGCGGAGTGGTAGTTCAGTTGGTTAGAATACCGGCCTGTCACGCCGGGGGTCGCGGGTTCGAGTCCCGTCCACTCCGCCACTTATTAGAAAAGCCCTGCTAGAAATAGCAGGGCATTTTTACATCTATCAAAAATGTATCTTGTATTAGGTTATATTCAGTAATCGATCTGTGTATAGGTAGCATGACAAATCAACGACATCACACCCTTTAGAAGGCCTAGTCTTACGACTAGGCTTTCGTCGTTTCTAGGTACTGGTTATTTACTCTTTGTCTAATAATCTCCTCTCGCATACAACCTCAGCCCTTACGATTTGATTAACAAGCTTCTCTACAAATCTCTCTTTTCTTGTACCTGAAGCGTCGTCTCTAGTGCTGCAGTCGAAAGCGTTCAACAAAGGCTCTGCGCGCTTTCCAGTTCATTACACAATTGAACATAAGCCTAATCCTTACGACTAGAATCTTATCGTCCTGGTGATGAGTTTTGTAAGGTGCTTATCCTCAGTGACGACCAAATTATCTTGATTAGAAGGCTTTGCTCTTAACAGTGAATTTGTCTTTGTCTTTGTCTTTGTCTTTGTCTTTGTCGTTTCTGGCAACAAATGAACTCTGAGGCTAGACGCTATACGATCTCTCCTAAAATGGGAGATATAGTTGGTAGTCTATTGTGGAAATTTACCCCCTCTAATCATCTCTAAAGGTTTTGCTTCTTAGCTTGGCTCACTGGTTAGAATTGGCACTAAAGCTTCACTAAGCGCTATAGGAGCCCACTTTAAGTGCTATTTCTTAATGCTGGTTAATTTTGCTTAAGCGATTGGTCTAGATGACTTTGCTCTGTGGTGAGAGATTGTTGGAGGCTGGGCTTGTTGAGAGGGAGTTTATAGGTACAAAAAAGCCGATGCTGGGCATCGGCTTCTTATTTATACAGAGAGAGTTAAGCCGGTTGAACTAGAGCGAGTGCCTTACGAGAAACCTCATGAGCTGCTTTGGTTAGGTTCTGCTTCTCTAGTGCATCTGATAGGTATCCGTAATCAGACACATTTGAGCGTAGTGCCAGAGCTTTCTCGAAGTGGTTTTGTGCTTCTGCCCACTTTTGTTCTCTTAGGTAGAACTGAGCTAGTGCACTGTGTGCTTCTGCATTATTGCTATCTTTGCCGATAGCACGCTCTAGCATAACAACTACTGGATGGTGATCAGCAAGATTCAGCTCTGGAAGTAACATGTAGAGCTCGTTTGAACCTGTTTTAGCAATGTTCTCTTTGATAACTGTAAAAGCTTCTGCATCGGCTTTACGGGCGATCAGTTGTTTTACGAAACAAGAGACAAGGTGTGAGCTTTGCTTTTGTTTTCTTGGAAGCTTGTTCCAGTGACTGATTAAGCCTTCGCTGCCTTGCTGTTGTGCCACATCGTGAAGCAAACCACATTGTGCTTTCTGCTCTAATTCACTCTGTTCATCTGCCGTTAGAAGCTTGTTCTTAGCGAGCTTAGGCGTCAGTTCTAGCAATGGTTGCCATAATTTAAGCTGCATGTAGGTCGCTTTTAGTAAGCCCAGGACTGCAGTGTTGTTTGGGTGCGAACCTTTTAAGCTCGAAAGCGTATCGAAAGCTGCTTCATAGTTTGACTCACTGATTTGCTGTTTCGCTTTTGTTAGCTCTACTGCCAGCAGCGAATCATCTTGTTGGCTAGCCAGTTCGATGTATTTATCGCGTTCAGCAGTGTTACCTTGCTCATGCGCTGCTTGAGAAGCCACTAGGTAACAAAGCAGAGGCATGTCATGGTGGTTAGCCCAACGTGTGACTTTCTTCTCTGCACCTTTCCAATCACCTTCAAGAAGTTTGATGATGCCTTCATTGGTGTAACGGCGAGAGCGCTTAAGTTTACGAACACTGAACCAATTCCAAGTTGTTGAACTTGCGTAAATCAGCTTTTTAAATAGGTATTCTAGGCC
>NZ_MCYD01001303.1:0-1624 GCF_002876325.1 Vibrio sp. 10N.261.52.A1 | reverse complement strand
AGTGAGTACAATCACTAATGAGGTGAACCATGACAAGCAAGAAGAAACGTATTATCCATTCTCCTGAATTTAAAGCAGAAACCCTGAAGCTGGCGGAGAAAGTGGGAGTCGCTGCAGCCGCAAGACAGCTCTCATTACATGAATCTCAGATCTACGGTTGGCGAAAAGCCACAAAGAAGAATTCTAATATTAGCCAACGAGAACAAGAATTGGCCGTTGAAGTAGCTAAGCTAAAGAGGCAGTTGGCAGAGCAAGCAGAAGAGCTAGAAATCGTAAAAAAGGCCGCCACCTACTTCGCGAAAAATCTAAAGTAAATTGCTATGAATTTATGCTCGAACACCTGCTGAGTTTCAGTATTTCCCGTATGGCTAAGGTGTTCAGAGTTTCTCGAAGTGGGTTTTATTATTGGGTTGAGAATCGCCACAAGGCGATTCAACGTGAGACAGAGCGCCAAAAGCTTGATATCAAAGTAAAAGAAGCCTTTGACGTTAGCAAAGAACGAGATGGCTCAAGACGTATTCAGAAAGAACTGGCAGAGAGCGGTGATAACCATAATGTTAAGACCATTGCCGCCAGTATGAAACGTCAGGATTTAGTAGCGAAAGCAGCACGCAAGTTTAAGTGTACAACAGACAGTAAACATAAAATGCCCGTTGCTCCGAACTTGCTCGCTCAAGATTTTAACGCAACGGCTCCAAATCAAAAATGGGCAGGAGACATCACCTATGTTGCCACAAGCGAAGGCTGGCTGTACTTAGCTGTCATTATTGACCTCTATTCAAGACAAGTTATTGGTTGGTCAATGAATACGAGAATGACGGCCTCACTGGTCTGCGATGCCTTATCAATGGCTTTATTTCGCCGAGGTTTCCCTGAGCAGGTTATTACTCATAGCGATCGAGGTAGTCAGTACTGTTCGAAAGACTATCGAGACCTCATAAGTAATTATAATCTAAGGCAAAGTATGAGTAGGAAAGGAAATTGCTGGGATAATGCTTGTGTTGAGAGCTTCTTTCATTCTATGAAAGTAGAAGCAATCCAATATGAACCGATCATGACGAGAGAGCAGATGCGTCAAACGATCTTCGAGTACATTAAGGTTGATTATAATCGAACGAGAAGGCACAGTGCTCTTGGGTACCTAAGCCCAATGAACTTTGAAAAACAAAATGTCGCTTAGTTAAGTGTCCAGTCTGACTGGAGCAGATCACTCTGCTAAGCGGCAAATAATCCCACCACTTAAAACTTAAAGCTCATACCTTAAACACCTCAGCCAACCATCCCGACAATGCTACGCGTTTATTTATCCGTTTGAGCAGTTTGTTAAGACTTACTTCACAAACCGATTTCGCCTTGACACTATAGCAAACGGCTAATGACAAAGCTGAAATCACAGCTAAACGACAGACAATACCGCTTTCAAACGAAAAACACTCACTGTGCGAAAAAGCCTAACTCAACAAGTGCGATGAGAGTTTGTGAGAGCCACATAACCACTTCAATTTTAAAACGCGACAAACTCATCGAGTCTGGTTACCAAACTATTTAGCCTAAAAATAACAGCGAGTCTCTACGCTTTTTAAACGGATTTTTTCCGAATCCCATCCAGGTATTACATTAGATT
>NZ_MCYD01001302.1:0-3601 GCF_002876325.1 Vibrio sp. 10N.261.52.A1 | reverse complement strand
TATTAAAATCATTAAGTTAGAATCAACGGCACTTCCGTCATTTTAATTTTGACGTAAAATTTGAGAAATGAATCACAATCTTTTTTGCCGATTTCATAAAATCGTGTCATTGATAGCCAGAAAGGATTTAGAGTTTCAGCGTATTGTTATACTTTCCGTACAAACAACGTGACATTGTTCTCAAAAAAAATCGTTAAAAAACTCCGTCAAAATCATTTTTAACGAGTTACGTCTTCCTCTAGGAGCTCTCTTTGCGCACATTCTTATACTTAACGTTACTCGCTCTTACCTTTACGACTAAGCAAGCTTTAGCAGAACCTCTGTATTGGCAAGCCAAAAAAGATGATCTGACCTTAACGATTTTAGGTTCTGTACACGTCGGGGATGAAAGCATGTATCCACTTCCCACGCAGATTACCGACACATTAAAAGAGAGCGATGGCCTAATCATCGAAACGGATATCAGGAAATCCGAAGGTGTCGTATACCCGACTACGACCGTCACCACAGCTGATGTGCTCAACGCAGAACAAAAGCAGTTACTAAAAAGCATCTCAAAATCTTTAGGTATGCCGACTCAGCAACTATTGAGCTCTCCACCTTGGGCAACATCTCTATCGATACAAATGCAGCAGTTAAAGAATCTTGGCTATGGCTCGGCGGGCGGTGTAGACGCAACATTAGCGTATAAGGCAACCATACAAGACGTTCCAGTTATCAGCTTAGAGCCACTCCAATTTCAAATAGATCTAATCGCCGGACAAAAAGATTCGGGTAAAGAGTGGTTGTTGACTAGCCTTGAAGAATTTGACCAAACGGACCGTGTTGTACATTGCCTTATTGAAAGCTGGAAAGCGGGCGATGAGTCCAAACTTGAGGATTTTGCGGAATTGTCTGAAATGCCAACCGAGCTTGAGAAAGCATTCCTAACAGATCGCAACGTAGACTGGGCAAATAAACTATCATCCAATGACTGGAAACTCGATACGAAAGGACACTACTTGTTAGTCGTCGGCACCTTACACCTAATTGGCGAAGGTAATCTTTTGCAGTTGTTAGAAGATAAAGGGTTCAGTGTGACGCAACAATCAAAGAGCCAAAAAGCACAGTGTCAGTTTGAAGATCACTAGTTAATTTTGATGCCATGACTTTTTCATTATAAAAGCGTTTCCTTCATAACAGACATTTTACATTTAGCAACGCTATAGTGGTGCTATCATCTTTCGCTCTTTTTATAAATGGTGTTGTTCTAATGAAACCAGTACTTTTCGCTTTTCCTCTAGCCTTTGCCGTCCTTATGCCTACAGTAGTGTCTGCCAAAGAAACTTGTACGGTAGAACAATTTCAAGCTATCGACATTCAGCCAGATACAAAGGGTGGTGTGATAGATAAAGAAAGTGGGCAATTTCTCATAACAGAGAAGCCGCCAATGCGATGTGCGACGATAACATTCACAACATCGACAACGAGAAACCGCATCGCCAGCCAAATGAATGGAAACTTTGAAGCAAGCTTCTACGATAATCAAACTGGGAACTCTAGTTCGGCTACGTTTAATGAAGATGAGGTGAAGGCGGGTTACATTCGAATTGGCCCAAATAATCCAGCAGAAGCTTATGTTTGTTTTGTTACTTCAGAGACACCGATCAAAGACATTACTTGTGACGTCAAATAAATCAGCTGAGTAACAGATAAAAAAACAGGGCTACGGGTAAGATCCATTTTCCGCATAGCCCTATTTTGCTGCTTACTCGGTTATTTAAAGAATGTCAGTGCTCGCTTCCGAATAACGAGCAATGATTGGGTTTTGCATTGCATTCGGGTCACCAGGCGACCACATACCACGTTTCATTCCTTTAACGATTAAATGAATCACTGCCGCATCTATCGCAGACATTACGGCAATATTCACTGGTTCATTTTGGCTGTAGCCCATCTCAACTTCTAACAACTCTTTATAGTCAACAAAGCGAAATGCACCGAAGCCGATCTCATGAGAGGAAATGGTTTTAGTAGTAGTGACACTCAAAAGAACTTGCCCAGATCGAACATCGACGGCTCTCAAATTCACCGTGACTTGATCCGTTCTGTACTGCCCAGAACCACCAATACCTAAATACTTAGCGCCTGCCCCTCCGGTAACAATATTTGAGTCATAAGCCACAATCCCGCCTTCGATAACAATGTTAGCGGAACTCAAGGATGACAAATCCGCACCATGATTATTCACGACTTTGTCTTTTTTCTGAGCTGCACGAATGATCTTACGTTCAGTCAACAAGTTCTGTAGCCCTTCACGTTCTAGAGGGACGAACCATTGTGAATCAATCAATGCTGTCGTGAGCAGTGATGTTCCGCCCTGTGGTACAGCTGTTGAGAAGTTACTGTTTGGTTGAGGTTTGTATTGCCCCGTTTGGTCTCTAAAATCATAGACTGAGACCAATATTTTACCGCGAGGCTGAGGTAGTGAGATGAGATCGGTGTAAGTCGATCCTCTCGGCATCAGCTTAGGCGTTTCAGAAGTCTCTGGAATTTGCATAGAGTAAGTGCATCCCCCTAACACGAAGGTTAGAAAGACGATAATAATCGATTTCATAACACAATCCTTGTGATTAGAGGTCTGGATTTAATCCCGATACGCTGATTTCAGTTGACTCACCAGTCGCTTTGTCGACGATTTGAACCAATAACGTCCCTGAGTCATCAACGATGTTGAGAAAGAAGTCTTCCGTTTCTAGTTGCCCAGTATTGCCATTACCCACGTCAGCAAGCAATTGGCTAATCAGGCGAGACTCTAAGCTGGAGGCTAAACGATCTAATGCTGATTCTTGTTCATCAAAAATATCCCTAGCACTTGGATCTTCGTAATCATTGATAGCGTTAGCGTGATTAAATAGGTGAGAACTGTTTAAAGCGTTTCCACCGAAACTTGGGTTTACGGGCGTATAAACTAATTCGCTCGCGTAAATCGAAGGGGAAGCTAACAACGCAATAAGCGCTGCCTTTCTGAAAAGTATCGACATCCTTGGCTCCTTAAAATTCATCATGGTCTAGGTCGTAAGTATCCTGAAAGAGCCTTTCCGCTTGCCATCTAATGATGTAATTCCCTACAACTCGTGTTGCATCAGCGGCTCGTTCTTTTGCTTGTCTACGACCGGGGGACAACGCTGTACGGAAGATCGGTTTTCTAGAGTGTTGAACCTCTATGATGCTTCCTGATAAAGCGGTTGGCCTCTCTTTTACCGTCAAATTTTCCTTTAGGTCGGGATAACTCTCATTAAGTGATTGCGAGAAGAAGAAATAGAAATCATCACCTAAGCGTGTGATTGTTCTATCCACTATGATTCCGTTCACTTCACTAAAGTCGTTAAACTGTTCCTTCAGGTTATTTGTCGAATCCTCAAGTTTTGTTCCATTTTCCAAAGGAGCGCCATTTTCAAGACCATGGCTCTTTTCGCCTGCGTTAACACCACAAGACAATAGAGCAATTGTAAGCAGCTTGATTTTCATAAGGGCTCCCATTCAAAGTCCATTTACAAAATGAGAATGTGATTCATCGAAACACAATTAAAGACTAATTCATGCCCCCAGTAGCATATAT
>NZ_MCYD01001301.1:0-2127 GCF_002876325.1 Vibrio sp. 10N.261.52.A1 | reverse complement strand
GTTCTATTCTCTTCTTACTGGCAAATGAATAAAGTTGCAGAGGCTTTGGCAACAGATTTCGTTAAAAAGTCATGGGCATTGCAGGTACAAGGTGATACTTCACGCGCTGAAATTCTAAAAAAACATAAAAAGCTAATAGACCAAGGAAAAACCAGCGTGCTTTTTGGAACTGGTAGCTTTTCGGAAGGTCTGGATTTACCGGGGGAGCTGCTTGAAAACCTAGTCATTACCAAGATTCCTTTTGGTGTTCCTACGTCACCTGTAGAACAAGCGCATTCAGAATATATTGAATCGCGTGGCGGTAATCCTTTTATGCAGATTACTGTTCCAGAAGCGAGTAAAAAGCTTATTCAATCTGTAGGGCGACTGCTGCGTAAGGAGAGAGATTCTGGTAAAGTCACGATCCTTGATCGACGCATAGTCACGAAGCGATATGGCAAGTCCCTTCTCGATTCGCTACCGCCTTTTAAAAGAACAATAAAATACTAATTTTTCTGCCGTTAGGTAGTTCTGGGTCAGTCATCGCTTGGCCCCTGCATTCACAATCAAACACGAATAGCCCATCAACTATTCGTGTGGCTGTTCTGACGGCCAATAACGAGAACAACAGCTATTTATGGAAATGATTGAACCAACCATGTTGGTTATACTTGCGCTGGTTGCATTTGCAGCGGGCTTTATTGATGCTGTCGCCGGTGGTGGGGGCATGTTAACGGTCCCTGCATTGTTATCCCTTGGCCTACCGCCACACATCGCACTGGGTACAAATAAGCTTGCAGCCACGTTCGCTTCTTCAACAGCGGCTTTTACTTATTATCGTAAAAAGCTGTTTAAACCAGAATGTTGGATAAATGCATTTATAGCGACCTTGATCGGCGCAACCATAGGTACCCTAACAGTCGATGCCATTAGCACCCAATGGTTAGAGAAAGTCCTACCGCTGATCATTCTGGCAGCAGCGATCTACACCATTTTCCATAAGACACCGAACGCCAATCACAACGTGTCACCGAAACCTTGTCCGGTACTGAAGAAGAAACAAAAGTACCAAGGCTTCATTCTTGGCTTTTATGATGGCGTTGCTGGCCCGGGAACAGGTGCTTTTTGGACGGTGAGCTCGATGGCACTATACCGCCTAAATATCCTGCTGGCTTCTGGCCTATCGAAAGCAATGAATTTTACCAGTAACTTCACTTCTTTGGTGACCTTCGCGATTCTTGGTCATATTGATTGGGTGTTGGGGTTAACCATGGGTGTTTGCTTAATGGCTGGTGCATTCGTTGGGGCACATTCCGCAATTCGATTTGGTGCTACGTTTATACGACCAGTCTTTGTTACGGTTGTCAGTATACTTGCGATAAAACTTGCTTACGAAGCTTGGTTTGTAAATCTATAGCCACCAGATTACAGGAATTAAAATGAGTCAATTTTCACAAATCAAAAGTGTCATTGATACCTTACTCGGTCACTGTTCACAGGTTGATAAATCCAGAGGGTCCTATCATCAGCCGCTTTTCGACAAAGCGTTGTTTAAATGTGGCGCCTCGACTCTACTCCCTTACGCACTCGAAACCCAAGCGACCTACCACACCATCATTCGCGAACAGAGCACTAACCAACTTTCGGCATCGAGAGCAAACTACTTAACAGAGAGGTTAACTAACCAGATAGCAGCTCTGCAACGCGAGCTCGCCAATCACGATTTACGCTTAGACAGAAAAAGTAAATCAGGGAAAACCTTGAACGATTTGTATAATGACTTGGCTCAGCACCAAGATTGGCAAAGACGTTTGGTTGATTTAGTTAAACGACGCAAGTTAGCGCTAGACTCCGCACCGCGTCATAGTAAAGCACAAGCAGAAAACACTTGGATGTTAGCAAAAGAGCGTTTAGAGCGCTGTGAAGACTCGATGAAGAACATCGAAAGACTGATTAAAATAGAGAACCCAAAGCGAAATGAGCACTGAGAACACATCATCACCATTGGACAACGCACCTGAAGAAGTCAAGTTAGCCGTCGACTTGATCTACCTACTAGAAAGTAATGAGATCGACCCAAAGGTTGCGTTAGAAGCAATCAAGATTGTCCAGCAAGATTTACAAGCCAAGCTAGCAACTAGCAACTAG
>NZ_MCYD01001300.1:0-1743 GCF_002876325.1 Vibrio sp. 10N.261.52.A1 | reverse complement strand
CTAAATATAGAGGGTGTTATTAAGTTTTCGTAGAGTATGTGAGTGAATTATTACATTCATATGAACATTAATCTTACCGACTTGAACATTGTGAGTATAAGGTCTCACTATTGTATAAACTCTGTACAACACCTTTAAGCTAGCTCTCATTTAAAATAAGTAGATATAGCGGATAGATAATAAATCTGTAATAAAGTAGAGCTACTGTTTCCTGAATTTTCAAATGAACATCGAGATTGAATTATGATCACAGGCCACCGCGGTGCCGCTTCTTTAGCACCAGAAAATACGTTAGTGAGTATTGAACACGCAGCGAAAGCTGGTGCTAAATGGATTGAAATTGATACCCAGTTGAGCGCTGATGGCATCCCTATGGTTTTTCATGACAAGACAGTCAATCGTTGTACTAACGGAACGGGCAATATCGCCGATTTAGACTTAACCACACTCAAGACCTTAGATGCTGGTAGTTGGTTTGGTAGCGAATTCGCGGGGACAACGATTCCTACTTTGAGTGAAGCGTTCGACAAGTGTCTAGAACTTGATGTAACTCTGAACCTTGAGATCAAAATTTATGACGATAAGGCTATTCAGCCACTCGTTGAAACAGTAATCGCACTGATTGAGCAAAAGCAGTTCCCTATTGAAAAACTGCTCATCTCAAGCTTCAAAAAAGAGGCACTAAGTCTTTGCCAGCAAATGATGCCTGAGGTTAAACGTGGTTTTATCTGCGAAGTGTGGAACGATTTCAGCCTGGAGTCCCTTCAATCACTTGATCTGTACAGCATTCATATTGATCACCGCATCCTTGATGAGAAAACAGCAAAAGCGATTAAAGCTTCAGGCGCAGTTCTGAAAATATGGACCCTGAACGATCCACAATTGGCGGCTAAATATTTCAACCTAGGCGTCGATAACATCATCACTGACGTACCAAACCAATTTTAATGGGCTTCTATGGAACTGAACCATCGCCAGAAAGAAATACTCGCAACGCTTAAAGCTAACCAAGATATTCAGATCGACCACTTAGCCGAGTTGTTTTCTGTTACCACTCAAACCATTCGTCGTGACGTAAACCACCTGTGTGAGCAAGGTCTAGCGCGCAGAGTGCACGGAGGCGTCAGCTTACCTACTACGCTCACGAACACGAGTTATCGATTCCGCGCTGGCGTTGAATCAGAAACAAAAGACAGTATTGCTATAGCAGTTGCCGATGCGATACCAGAAGGTTCAACCGTCATGATGGGCATTGGTACCACCGTCACTCGAATTGCGCAGTATTTGTTAGCAAAGCCAGCGTTACGAGTGATCACTAATAACCTTCAGGTGGCTCGCATCCTTGAGGCAAATGAGCAGATTGAAGTGTATTTGGCGGGTGGTTTGTTCAGACGAGAGCATCAAGACATGGTGGGAAGTAGCGTGGTCCACTTCTTTTCCGACTTTGAAGCAGACATCGGCATCTGTGGTTGTGGTTCAGTAACAGACAGTCACTTCGCCATGGAGCATGAACAAGTTGAAGCTGACCTATCCAAGTCGATCATAAAGAACAGCCGCGAAAACTGGCTTGTCGCGGATGCCAGTAAATGGGGACGCTTTGCCGCTCTAAAGGTAGCGTCACTGAATGATTTTGACCGCATCTACACGAACAACACTCAGCTGCCATCGGAATTAAACATACATTTGGTCGAAGACGAAGCACACCAATAAAGATGAAAAGCATAGTGTCTCGTCCTAAAATAC
>NZ_MCYD01001299.1:0-509 GCF_002876325.1 Vibrio sp. 10N.261.52.A1 | reverse complement strand
CCCTAAAAGTGAACGATTTGTTCATTTTTTAATATTGTTCAAATAAAATGAACAGATTAAATTAATGAACAAAATTCAATCTTAGTAAAAATCAAAGGTAGAATGCTTTGATTTTTAGTCCTCCTGGTTTAAGTGGAACTGCCCCTTTGGGATTACAAATGAAGGTGGTGTTACCGTCAGCGATGACTTTTTCTACAGCATCATGTTGATGACCAGCCACCCAAAACCGAGCCCTTGAGATCACCTCATTACTGAGGCCTGCGTGATAGTATGGGGCATAAGAACTGTGTGCGTGATCTGATATAGCAAAGGCTTCTTTAGATGGAAGATGGTGTGAAACAACAAGATCCACTTTTTCTGGGAGGTTGTTAATGAACGTCTTGTATTGCTCCTCAATAATGCTGCTTCCAATAAACTTAACATCGTTCATCAACTCAGAATACGCATCTATAAGCTCGACAGAGTAGGTATGAATAGGAAACCAAAGGGTACCTGAAGTGGTCAAGTAA
>NZ_MCYD01001298.1:0-359 GCF_002876325.1 Vibrio sp. 10N.261.52.A1 | reverse complement strand
CAGTAGTTAGATAGCCTAAAAATTTATGCATGGAATTAAGGCGGTAACTTCTAAAAAATATTGGTTAAAGGTCATTTAGTGTGAACAAGCTAACAAACACGAACTAAATTTAAAAACTTACCCATTATGTTACGTGGGAAAGTATTCAATATAATTGGATATACTTGAAAACAGTTAGAGGTGAGTAGTCCTCAAAACTAAGTTACGTGGATAATTAGTCTTTTGATGACTAATTATCCCATAAGTCACTGAATATTAGTCGAGTGATAGTCTGATGGGTATCACGTTCAACCTAAATTTATTCACCTAACATGGCGCTACTTTAATTATTCATTCCAATACGATTGTTCAATATAAAT
>NZ_MCYD01001297.1:0-2441 GCF_002876325.1 Vibrio sp. 10N.261.52.A1 | reverse complement strand
TTTATGTACAAAGTAAATAATTGGTTAATTCACTTAGACCACCCGTTAGTGACTGATTTACTCAAAAATGAAGAAAAGCGCATAGGTTATCACGATCATCTTGTGATTCTAATGTTGTGTGAAAATGCTGGGAAAATTAATACAAAAGAAGATTTGTTGAAAAGAGCTTGGCCAGGAAAACATGTTTCTGAAGGCTCACTGACACAATCGATCAGCGCAATACGTACTTTGATCGAGGATGATGGGAAGCAACAAAAGTATCTGAAAACGGTCGCTAAGGTTGGTTATAAATTAGAAAGTGAGGCTGTGTCGTGGCTAGAAGACCGTGATAGTAAGTCAGATAGCCAAGACAACTTATTAACCAGGGAGTCAAGCGGTAAGGCTGAGAGCCTTGAAGAAAGTACCGATAAAAACACACCATATACATTTGGTCGTAATCAAATCTATATTGCACTAGGCATAGTATTTATTGCGATAGCGGTATTGTTTCCATTGGTGTTTACTGCAAAAGAGCCTAAGTTAACGAGTTGGCTTCCACTGACTAAAATGTTTTCTAGCGAAGTTTTAACTGTCTATTGCGATAATGAAGAAGAGGCGAAAGTGGTCGCGGAAGGTGTTACGCCTTTAGTTTCTGAAGAAGTTAAACAAGGTAGGTTAAGCCGATTGATTCTTGCTCATTCTCAAGAAAGCTTATCTATTGTAATCCTCAAGCCATTGGCACCGCCTGTTAATTTAGTGGTTTTGTTTGAATCTCCTCAATCAACGGGCGATCTCGTTGATATGGTTAAAACGGAGCTTAGTCGCTATGTTCACTAAAAATAAAAGCATTTACTTTCTTCTTTTCTGCCTTTGCTTAATGTTTGCTTCTATTGCATATAACTTGCGTTTGAAAAACAATGTTTTGGTCAACTCTACGACCCTTTATATGACGATAGATGGTGATTATATGGCGACAGAACACATGGACGTCGTGATCAGTGATGAAAATTTTGAGGCGGTTACGGTTATAAAAGAAGCAGGACTCAATAATACTTTAGGTATTTACACAAAAGGAAGATTCGCTCGTAAGAGTAAAGGGCTGTTTAATGTAAGCTTGCGCGAAGAACGCATTGATCATGGGGATATTGATTTTGAAAATGATGACGAAATGCTCGTTTATGATAAATACATTGAAGCGCGAAAAAAGCTGTCGTTTTTTAAATCAGTTCAAGTTGTTGAAGAGTTGCCAAACCAATATATGCTGATCATTTTAAATAGCCCTGTAAAGAAAATGGTCGCTGTAAAAATGGAGCCTTTACCAATCGAAGATACTTATGCCGTCTATTAAGCTTTTGACTGTGATTTGATATTTTTTTTAGACTTATTTAATTACTATCAATTGTGTCATTATGGGAGGATGCATCTCAGTTTTTAAGAGGTGCATTACCATGGCTAAATACTTCATATCAGTTTTACTAGTACTTATCACTTTTACGTTACGAACTGCGGAGATCATCTCTCCCTCAACCCCAAGATGATAAATTATCATTTTTATATGCTGGTTCATTGTCTGGGTGCTTTTGTTGATGGTGCCAATCCAAATAAAAGACCAGAGTTATTGGAAAATTGTCCGGTTTTGATGATACCTCTATGGTTGTATTTAACGAAGTGATCAGCAATCAAGTATTAGGTGCGAAATCGGAGAGAGTTGCTCTACATGGCATATCGTATCTGTATTACTTGTATTCACGGTCACGACTTTTCTTACTTCATTAAGACAATTCGCCACATGAGCCTAACAACCTATATATCTAAGGGACGGGCAACCAGCCGGCGAAAGCGGGCTTTCCATTATCGTGAGCAATAACTTTGAATTTTCTGACTGGAGCTGGCTCTAATTTATAGATGAACATATTCTAAATATTGATTTTTCTTGAAATTACTTGATTGTCAGTACTATTTGACCCATTTGGTTTATTGTAAATAGTCAACCATTAGAGTGGGTTCGGCAGTGGTGAAGTGAGAGTTCGATGAATCGTATAGTCTTGCCTGATGCCACTATCGTTAAAATAAAAGCCACATAAAAATGGCTTATTACAATATAAAAGAATTTACTCAATTATCGGTTGAGCAGTTAATGGTTGACTGAATTTTTTAGATTCATGATGCGTTGAAATTTAGTTTTTATAAATGCCTGAATTATTAAAAACTAGTTGGAACAGTTTTTGGCTTTAGTAAGATATTGAATTATGAACTTTGACGGATACTTTGAAAAAATACAAATTCAAATAGAGAAGGTCTATTCACTTGAAGACCTGTTAGTGTGGCGAAAGAGAATTAATATAGGACACTCAGGCCTTTCATTCAGGACTGAACAAGGACGGCTTATTTCTCATTGTTATCGAAGGTTTAAGGAAGAAGAACCTAAATAAATGGATTTTAAATTTCCATGTTAATTATCG
>NZ_MCYD01001296.1:0-2170 GCF_002876325.1 Vibrio sp. 10N.261.52.A1 | reverse complement strand
GAATTTTTACCCGTGGCATTTTCTAGCTCGAAAATGCCCTGAAATGCGTTAGACCAAATACCCTACGAAATTTAGGGGCGTGCGTTTGCCCTACTAAATCTAATCAGACGAAAGAAGATAAGATCATGCTCATTTGGAGTGCAATCAGGGTGAAAATCGTATCTCTCGGAATCCGCCGGAGTTATACGGAAACTTCCTGCAATTTCTGAAGCTCATGCCTTAGACACTAGGCTGTGCGGGCTTTCGATTGAACGTGAATATAATTAGCGTTACTATTGATTGCATATAATTACGGAAAGATCCGTCTATAAAGCGTTAGCTGAAAAAAGAATGTTGGAGATAGTTAAAAGTAATGTGGGATATTCTATTGTCGGCTCTAATTTTCACTTTGGGTCTTGTCGGGGGTATCTGGGCAGGAGTGTTGATGGAACCTTCTGTCCCAGAAGGTGAAATGACAATATCGGAGTTGCTGTCATTGAGCTTTACCATTCTTGGTGGGGGAGCTGGCTTTATAGCTACAATTTTTGCTCTTTATGTATATCACCAATGGAGAGCTCAGAAACGAAATGACACTATCTACTCGACAAAAGTTGTTTTGATAAAACACATATGTGCAATCGTCGTGTATGCAGGAAATATGTTAGTTGCAAGGGCAAACCCCAATACAACAAAGGTCAATGAACATCGGGTCAACTTAATTAAAACAATGTCAGAAATTGCCGTTGAGTCAGATATTTTGAAGTCTCTTTCTACAGACTCAGAAGAGTTGGCGAATGAACTTATGCTCCTAAATGCAATTAGTGCTGAAATTTTAAACATGCGACTTTGGCCTGAAGAAGATCATATTGACAAAATTTACATTGCTTCAACACATGAATGGTCATGTGAACGTGTAAAGAGCTTCTTTGACCTAGTTGACCATGATCTTTGGGAAGACTTAGGTGGGCGGTGTTATAAATTAGAAAATATTAAAGCAGAAATAAATACCATAGCTGAAGGCACAAAAAATACGCTTAGAAACGGGCTGTAAAATCCAGATAACAAGGCCATCAAGGTGACGCTTTACACTCGGCATTTTTGGTTTGGAGTTCAACTGGCTTGGTGAGTTTCGCGGGGCGCACCTTATGGCTGGCGTTATACAAATGAGGAGTTTTGGTGTACAGCACAGAACAAAAATTGGTTGATGAGTTATTTCATACGGCTGAGTGTAGCGAAAACTTGTTCGATCTCGCAATAGCCTCGCTGAATACTCAAATGAATGAGGAGTACGCTGTACTTAAGCGGGAGTTGGATACAGCTGAAAAACGTTACGATGACTGGAACTCGGATTACGATGCAAAATACCAAGCTACGGATGAGTACGTTGAATTTAATATCGATGAGTACCATGACTTGGTTTTAGACTGCCAAGCATCACGAGCTCACAGCGAATACATTTCTGATCAAGTATTTGCTTTAGTGGAAATGCAAGTGATTTACTCATTTAAGCAGTTGGAAATTACGCTTAAGAGCTTGCTATCTTTAGCTTTTAGTAACGTTGACAAAAAGTCTTTATTCAATTGGAAATCTTTGAAAAAAGAGTATAACTCAAGAAATGTCAAAATAAGTGAGGTTGATAATTATGTGCCAATTAATCAGTTGCGTGTCGTTAACAATGCTCTGAAGCATTCTTCGACAATCACTCAAGAAGTAAAAGACTTAGCAATTGTAGAGTTTCGTGACTTAGAGCTATTTGACTATGAATCACTGAACTCTTTTTATCAGCGTATTAAAGGTGACATAAAGATTTTCTTACTTGCAGTAGTTTGTATGCTTGTGAGTTCTCTAGGGTTATCTCACTTACACTGGAGAACCAACCCAAACAGAGATGAGACGTTTGAGTTTGATATGGATATACCGTTTTGATGTAATGTCGAAATAATTTGTATAACAGATAAGGATTAAGCGTTGCGTAGCCAACGTTAAATCCCAAGTGTTGAACAAGCCCGAGCCTCTACTCTATATAAGTAAATTATGCGATCTGCTCTAGAAGGGTGGCGGCCTTGATACTTTTCTCAAGGTAAACGCGGTCTTCGAAAGACAGAGATTTCGACAAATCATCCGGTGCGTTCTGCACATCAATTTTGCTATTTGCAATACCTGTAGTTATTCAAGGCTTGCTAATATAAGG
>NZ_MCYD01001295.1:0-3891 GCF_002876325.1 Vibrio sp. 10N.261.52.A1 | reverse complement strand
GAGCCGGATATCTCACTTCAATATTGAATTTAGATAGACAAGGAGTTTGTTTTAGTGAGTATGGTCGAAACGATAAAGCAGCATCTTTCAGAAGTGGGTTATCCGAAAGTGGATATCAAAACAGCTCAGGTTCGTTCCATTTCTGCTCAGATTTTTAAGACGATTGAAGACAAAGATATTTCTCACGTGTTGTCTCTATGTACTCAATTATTGGAGCAAAGAGATTGGGCGCTAGGAGTTATCGCGTACGATTGGGCTTTTAGGGTAAGGAAACAGTATTCAAGAGACACGTTCCCTGTTTTTGAAAGTTGGTTAACAGAGTTCGTCACAGACTGGAACGATTGTGACGACTTTTGTACTCATGCTTTTGGGGAGTTGCTGTCTCAGTACAATGATTTGTTCGATCTCACAACCAAATGGGTTGAGCATTCGAATTTTGCTGTACGCAGGGCCGCTGCGGTCATCTTAATTTATCCTATCAATAAGAATCGATACGCTGCGTTGGATCCGTTCCGCGTAGCGGATCTACTGCTCGAAGATAAGCATGACTTAGTACAGAAAGGCTATGGTTGGATGCTTAAAGTACTCAGTCAAAAAGAGCCTCAACAGGTTATTGGTTATCTGAATGCTAAGCATGCCGCAATACCAAGAGTGGCTTTTCGTTACGCGATTGAAAAATTGGACAATGAGATTAAGCGAGAGTTAATGTCGCTTTGATAAGCGGTGTTTGAAGTCGAATTATAAGTACAGCCCCTAACGTAGACCGCATTTAGCTATGTAGACATTTGTGTGGCAATTTTTGTTCTTTGGAGAAGTTTGAAATGAGTGTCACTATCAGTTTGGCCCAAATTCCTGTCGTCAGAGGCAACTGGAGAGAAAACCTTAAGCAACATCTAAAAATGATAGAGCAATCGTCAAAGTACAATGCGGATGTGGTTGTTTTCCCCGAGCTATCACTAACCGGCTATGAGCTTGATTTTGCGGAAGAACTTGCATTGTCTCTTGAGCCATCAAACTTTGAAGAACTCTCCCGAGCTTCGGTTCAAAGTGAGATGATTATTGTGGCTGGTTGTCCCCTGAGAGTTCCAGGCTTATCCCATCCCACCATAGGCGCCGTTATTTGTTTTCCCGACGGCAGAGTCGAGTTCTACTCTAAACAGCACCTGCATGATGGAGAGGGCAACTACTGCTCCGCTGGCGATGTTGATTATACATTTGATGTGAATGGGCATAAAATCGCGCTAGCAATATGTGCTGACTTCATAGAGGCGGATCACTCCCAACGAGCTAAACATCTAGATGCTGATATCTATTTAGCGAGCGCTTTAATCTCTGAGAATGGCTTTGATCCGGATTCTAAAATCTTATCTGGAATTGCGTCGGAACACGGTATACCAGTATTACTGAGCAACCATATCTCTGTGACGGGAGGTTGGGAAACGTGTGGCAAGAGCTCGGTTTGGAGTTCGCAAGGAGAGCTCGTGATCAGTGCAAACTCAAAAGAGAATGGTATTGTTCTATGTACTATCTCGGGCTGTGAAACAGATCCTAATATAGCTGGAAAGTGGCATGCTGAATCAAACTAGAGGTCTCGACAAAGACGGGTTCATCGAAAACCTATACTCTCCTAAGAATATCGCTCCCGAATTCCAAGAGGTTGTGAGTGCCGTTATTGATTCGTTGTTAAGTGGCCTTCCGAATCAAATTGATGGTATCTACCTATACGGAAGTGTGCCGAGAGGAACGGCGGTTGTTGGTCACTCGGATTTGGATGTTTCTATCGTACTCAATGCACCTATTGGTCAAAAAGAGAAGCGACTATTTCAGCACCTTTCTGACACCATTCCCAAAGCATATCCCCAAGCCAGTAAGCTTGATATCGACCCGGGCTCACTTTCAGAAGTTCTGCAGCCACAAGAAAAATTCCATTGGCAGTTTTGGCTCAAGCACTGTTGCTGTTGTATTTGGGGTAATGATTTATCTATTGATTTTCAACGTTACAAACCTAGTCGTGAAATAGCCCAAGCGCTTAATGGTGACTTGTCTACTTTTCTGGATCAAATGGGCCTAGCCTTTAAAACAATGACCGATGCGGATGTCGCTAAGCTGATTGGCAAAAAGTTAGTGCGGGCGGCGTACTACTTTGTCGCTGAGAAAGACGGAAGTTGGCACACCAACCTGATCCAGTGTACTGCAGTAGCCAAGCGTTATTATCCGGAGCAAAGTGACGATATTGAATTAGCCCATCAATACGCTCTCGGGCAATTAACCTCAAAAGTTAAAGCTCTAGAGCTGTATGAAAGACTAAGCAAGAACTTGTCGTGAGCGTTAGTGAGCCTGAAAATTGGTGGGGTAAATTATCGACATATGCATGCCGCTTCGCATTTGTTTTATAAATCATAGCTAGTTGAATGTATTAAAAGCTGATGTGTTGTAGGGTCTGTGCTTTATTGCCAATAGAGACCAAGGAACAAAAATGTATGCCAATAAGTATTCTAATTTCTGGAGGCGCTTCTTGCTATCTGGATAGATTCAATCGTATTTTTACCTTTGGAGTGGATAGACAACTACGTACTTTCTGGCGTGATTAGCTCGGGTGGTGTTTTTGCTTGGGGAGTGGTGAATTCACTAATTGGTGTCACTTACTACGTTGGCATGCATGCTAAATTTGGGCAAACAATCGGTAAAATGGTCACCCGAGTGAAAGTAGTGGATGTATCTGAAAGTCGAAACCTAACCCTCAAACAGTCTTGTATGAGAGATATTGTCCCAATCATACTTATCCCCTTTAGCCTCTATGCTTACGCGCAACTGTCTTTCTACGGACAAACTTGGGAAAGTTTAGAGCAAGGACGAGCCTTTATTTTTGTTGGCTACGCAATGATTGGTTGGGTTCTTTTAGAGTTCATCTCGATGCTATTTAATCACAAACGCAGAGCGATTCATGATTTCATCGCAGGTTCTGTTGTCGTAAAGAAAGTCTAATTATCTAAACTTCGGCCTAAGGAAAAATCGATGGACGTCCATGAGTGTGTCTCTTTTATCTTGCTTAATGAATCACAAGTCTTGTTGGAAAAGCGCAGCGATTCTAAGGACACTGACCCCGGCTTAATTACAATACCTGGCGGACATATAGAGCAGGGTGAAAATGAAATTCAGACACTGTTTAGAGAGCTTAACGAAGAGCTAAACGTTACTCCAATTGAATACACATTCTTATGTTCACTCTACCACCCAACAAAAGAGTTACAGCTGATTCATTATTTTGTGGTAACCCAATGGGAAGGTGAAATCACAGCACAAGAAGCAGACAGCATCGCGTGGTACCCACTGAATTCGGCGCCTGTAGGTATAAGTGCTGATGGTGTTGCTTTGAAAGAAGTCGTGCGAGTGGGGATGTTTCTCAAAAATATAGATACTTGCCTGTTTCCAATTTAGTTTAATCGCTAAAGGCGAGGCTACCTCGGGCTTTATCTTATATTTACCTTTTCATCAGCTATTGACCTAAGACAACTCGGGATTACTTCTGCATATGGGGGTTGTTATGTTATAACGTTCGTTTCTTTCCAGTTTTTAGGTCAAAGCTATGTCGTCAATTCCAGTCACTATTTTGCATGGGTTTCTCGGATCAGGGAAAACCACGTTTTTACGCAATATTCTCCAACAAACCGAGTATTCCGGTGATGATCTGTCCGTTATCGTAAATGATATGAGTGAGCTGGATGTCGATGGTGTACTTATCTTAAATACGGATGCGGTGAGTGAAGATCAGGGCAACTTTGTCACGATCAGTGGCGATAGTATCAGTAGCCCGAGTGGTGTACAGAAACTTGATAAAGCGCTTAAAAAACTCTGTGCAGAAAACGCACCAGATTGGATTGTGATTGAAAC
>NZ_MCYD01001294.1:0-672 GCF_002876325.1 Vibrio sp. 10N.261.52.A1 | reverse complement strand
GGTTAATCCTGTGGGGCAATTGCTCTATTAATGATAAAAATTAAAATAAGGATTATTTATGAGACCATCTTTTACAATCAGTATGGTACTTGCGACGACAGTAGTTGGCTTTCAGTCTTATGCAAACAATATCGATACACCACACTCTCTTACTGACTCTATTGCTGTTGCAAAGAATGTCGCTGCACAAAAGCAATCACTAGCGTTACAAATAAGTGCTCGCTACATTGACATTGAGTCTTCTCTAAAAAAGCAAATCAGCGAAAAAAGTTTATCGACGCCATTAGACACACTGAACTCGGCTCAACCCTACTCTGCCTTTTCAAGCAAGATGCACAAAGCCGATCTTAGCTATCGTAAGATGAAAGGGATCGACGACTTCAGTGATTCTGTCTTAGAAATTAGGATGGCTGATGAAGCCATGGTTGAAGCCTGGAAAAATGGAGAAAGCCCACTGTTTGCTTACGAACCATCGGGCGATGATTCAAATTGGCAATACATCGAAGCTTACGATGTGTATGGGCAAGTTCATGAATTAGACGTGTACCAAATGCCCGATGTTCCGGTATTTGCGACAGCAATGGTGCCGAAGAACTCAAGGCTGGGTTGATGACCATGCAAGCTGAAATGCAAAAACAAGGTACAGACACACAACTTAACTCAGGCAGCAAC
>NZ_MCYD01001293.1:0-2545 GCF_002876325.1 Vibrio sp. 10N.261.52.A1 | reverse complement strand
CCTAAAACTCGACAACGTATTGAAGAGCTTCTAGAAGAGCGTGAACTGGCCAAACTGTTAGAGCTTTAATTTAGCCCTGCGTTGATAACAAGCGATAGATAAGCAATGCCACTGCCTCTTTGCAGTGGCATTTTTGTTTAACCATCAAGTACCCGTGAACTAGTCGTTTCGACCTGAGCAAAATCCACACACTAAGTAATTGTTCCCATTACATTGTCATACATACCCATACATACCTAAATTTCACTTTTCATTATCATCGCAACCTTGATGTTTATGAGTGTAAAGAACGTAAAACCCACGCGAATGTGTCGGGGGATGCTTCTTCTTTTGAGGTGATTATGAATGTAGTTCGTATGGGAATTGACGCAAATGTCCATAAAAACAAGGGCAAGTACAAGGCGATAGCTAAGTTTACAATTCGAGCATTGTTTTATTACTCAGATACGAAAAAAATGAATGAGAATTTCAACTCTGATGAGAGAAAACTCTTGTTTAAAAAACAACCAAACTTCCTATCTAAGTTTGTCACTCCCTACCTATGTAATGGCTTTAGCAAAAAGCAGAAAATCGAAATTTTATCAAAGCATTACGATTGGTTTGAAAATACGTTCAACACTCCAGCTCGACACAATATTTACAACGAAAGAATCAACCTTTTAGAGCTAGAAATTGATGAACAAACTTACTTACTGAACCTCAGCTTTGAGCGCAATTCAAGAAAAGAAGGTGAGCTAACGCTGTCTCTGACTGATTCACAATTGAATAAGATGTACACCCTATCATTTTCTGTCTTTAACAATGATATCTACATCGGTGGTGTTCAGGGTGGAGCCAACGATAACGGGTTCAGCCGAGCGTTCACCAAAGCTTTTTACGGCTTAAGACCTAAATCATTCATCGTCGAAACACTAAGACTGATGGCTGCAGACCTGGGTATCACGCACATTTACGCAGTAAACGAAGCGAGCCATGTATCAAACTCACTCCGCTATGGAAAGAAAAGCAAAGACATCAACCTAAAATATGATGAGCTTTGGGAAGAGCATAACGGAGCACAACATAACAAGTGCTTTTACGTGTTGCCTTTACGCGCAACAAGAAAGGATCTTGAGCCGCTTAAACGCCAAAAACGAAAGCTATACCGCCAACGTTACGCTTGGCTGGACCAATATGAAGAAGATCTCAGAGCCGCTATTAACCCTCACCTGCAAGCTCCTATCACGTTAAACGTAGATTTAGCGAAAGTAAGTTGAGAGAGTGTAAACTCGCCACACCTTCTTAACATCCGCAAATAAGTGACTTGTGACACAGAAAAGCCTCGTATTCACGGGGCTTTTTAACACTGTTCCCATAATCCACCCCTCACTAATTAACGCATTTCCAAAGTCCTGCATCTTAAATCTAGAGCGAAAAACAGGATAAGAAGCAAGTTCAAAAGCAATAGCTTTTTGACCATCAAGAAGAGTTATACTGATAACATTATATCAACAAAACCACAACTTATGAGTGTTGCGTTGCATATCTTTTAAATAGAAGGACAATTCATATTGCAAGAGAGTCCTATTTGTAGGATGAACTTCATCTAAGTAAGCACAAAAATTACAGCACTAAACGGATGTTCCCTGTATGAAGTTTGAATCAGTAAGGTCTATTGCGCTAAGCCTGTTCAATAAGCACGCTTGGTTGGCACTCTCTTTTGCGAGCATACACCAACTCTCTATCGCAATCTCTGTTTACGCATCCGTTCAAATCATCTACGAAGTCAACAGTGTTGGCTTCGACAGTGTTGATTTCAAACTATGGGCCGTTGTTTACTTGACGTGTATGGTACTGCCTTATTGTGTCTCATATTTCAGTGATATGTCTCGGGAGGCGTGGTTGTGCTCTGCACTGAATGACTTTTGGTCTGCTGCCACAACGATCTACGGTTCGTGCACCAACAAAACCGACACCGATAACATCAAAGGTATTCTGGTCTCTCAAGGTAAAGAGACCATCATTAGCTTTATTGGTTATTCATTTCATTCTATCTCTGCACTACTGAATTTCAGCTTAAGCTTGTTAGTGATTAGTGTGGTTTTAGATTATCGGTTTGCTCTCTCAATCCTGGTCAGCGCACTCTTTATTGCTGCCTACAAGGTCTACATATCCAAAACAATGGAGTGGCTATCAGAGACTCGAAATACTCAAGGCTCAATCCTTACTAAGAAATTATCAGCCATCCATGAAAACTATCATCACGGCTCGTCTATTAATCGTGATAGTTTTCAGAGTGATACACGTCTGAGTACCGAGACGTATCTTTCATCTCGAATGAGAGAGGCCCGCAGTAAATACGCTGCGATGCTGCTCACTTCTTTATTCTCGCTCCTACCGACCACTTCTTTGGTCGTATTTTTGCTATTTTCACCTCAAATAGACGCAGCGATTAAACTGGGGATTGTAGTAAACCTGACTCGTATCTACCATTTGCTTGCTTCGGCCAACGAATTAGTATCGATTATCATCCTGCTACCTAATATAAAAGGGCAGCTTAGGCTAC
>NZ_MCYD01001292.1:0-2070 GCF_002876325.1 Vibrio sp. 10N.261.52.A1 | reverse complement strand
GCTTTGAGCTCATAATCGCCAGAAAGTGCACGGTCGATACTACCGCCCAAATTAAAATCTTTTTCGATGTCGTTGTTCATAGTGATACCTAGGTGCGCCAATTAAACTGAGCCACCTAACTTATTGATAAAAAATTACCTTCATTATACTCATATGTCGGATACAAACTAAAATATGAATCTGTAACAAGGCTTGCTTTTGCGTCTTAATGGTTAATAATTAGACACTTGTTGGGGCGTAAACCCAGTAAATAACAGTATGGTAAAGGATGTTTACTTTTACCTGCGAAATTTTTTATCTTCGAATGGTAAAAAATGCTTTGATTTCACGTTTTTGGTGATTATGATGCGCGCCTCAAAGGTGTATAGCAACAGGTTCTCAAACAGAACCAAGGTGGAGAAAAACAGACGTTGAACGCTAAAAAATCAGTAGGAAAACCAGTAGTACAGCTAACTGGTATTAGTAAAAGCTTCGATGGTAAGGAAGTCATCGGCAATCTTGATCTAAACGTAAATCATGGTGAGTTTCTCACGATTTTAGGCCCGTCAGGTTGTGGTAAAACAACGGTACTAAGAATGATTGCGGGTTTTGAAACGGCAGATAGTGGTCAAATACTGCTAGCTGAACAGAACGTAACCCACGTCCCTGCTGAACAAAGGCATGTTAACACTGTATTCCAAAGCTATGCGCTATTCCCACATATGACCGTTTTCGAAAATGTGGCATTTGGCTTACGCATGCAGAAAGTTCCAAACAGCGAGATTGAACCTCGTGTAATGGAAGCTTTAAAAATGGTGCGCCTAGAACAGATGGCACAAAGAAAACCACACCAGCTTTCTGGTGGTCAACAGCAACGTATCGCAATCGCTCGTGCTGTCGTTAATAAGCCTAAAGTTCTTTTGTTGGATGAATCTCTGTCTGCTCTGGATTACAAACTTCGTAAACAGATGCAAATTGAGCTGAAACAACTTCAGCGCCAACTTGGTATCACGTTCATTTTTGTAACGCACGACCAAGAAGAAGCACTGTCGATGTCTGACCGTATTATTGTTATGCGTGACGGCGTGATTGAGCAAGACGGAACACCAAGAGAGATTTACGAAGAGCCTAAGAACCTTTTTGTCGCTCGCTTTATTGGTGAAATTAACGTATTCGATGCGACAGCGACATCTCGTTTAGATGAAAAACGCATTGTTGCGACAATTGAAGGTGAAGAGTCGGTCATCTACCACGATAAAGACATCACCTCTGGTCAAAAACTGCAGGTATTGCTTCGCCCTGAAGATCTTCGTATTGAAGAGATTAAAGAATCTGAGCAACGCGGTATTGTTGGCCACATTGTCGAGCGTACCTACAAAGGCATGACTTTAGATTCAGTTGTAGAGCTAGAATCTGGCATGCGCGTAATGGTAAGCGAATTCTTCAACGAAGATGACCCTGATGTTGATCACTCACTGGGCCAAAAAGTTGCAGTAACTTGGGTTGAGAGCTGGGAAGTGGTATTAGAAGATGAGCAAGAAGTTTAATTTACAAAACGCGATTGTTGCTTTAATCACAGGTTGGTTGGTGCTGTTCGTGATGATTCCAAACATCATGATCATCGGTACCAGCTTCTTAACTCGTGACGAAGCAAACTTGATCGAGATGACCTTCACTCTCGATAACTACATCCGTTTGGCCGACCCGCTGTATTTTAAAGTGCTGATGCACTCTTTCTATATGGCGATTATCGCGACGCTATTGTGTTTGATCATTGGCTACCCGTTTGCCTACATAGTGGCAAAAATGCCAGAGAAATGGCGCCCTTTCATGCTGTTCTTGGTGATTGTGCCATTCTGGACGAACTCTTTGATTCGTACCTACGGCTTGAAGATTGTACTGGGTACTCAAGGTGTCTTGAACAAAAGCTTACTAGCGCTAGATATCATCGATAAGCCACTGCGTATTATGTACACAGAAACGGCGGTGATGATCGGTTTGGTGTATATCCTGCTGCCATTCATGATTCTTCCGCTGTATTCAGCGATTGAAAAACTGGATGACACGTACCTAGAAGCAGCAAAAGACTTA
>NZ_MCYD01001291.1:0-8732 GCF_002876325.1 Vibrio sp. 10N.261.52.A1 | reverse complement strand
GAATAAGTATAATTTAAAAGTGAATATAAATTCACAAAAGACATTTGTACAGGACTTTATTCTCTAAATGGAAAATTAGCATTCAGCTAGGGAGTTTTGCGTTAGATGATCGAGGAACGCAGAGCAGAAACGCAAAAGCCGAAAGCAATCACTTTCGGCTTTGATTAATCAGTTAAGGTACTCAATTGGCTGAACAATTAATTACAGCTGATTTCATCCCAGAACCAATTCGATTGAACTGGGCTTTCCCAGACGCCAGGGCCGTTTTTAGCCACGAAGCACTTACCGTTATGCGTCACTTTATCGCCATTACTCACTTGGCTAACACCGGCTTGCCACGTAATAAATTCAGATGGATCGACAACCACTGGCGGCTCTGTCACAGGTGGTTCAACGGGTGTAGGGTCTACTGGTTCTGGATCGACAGGGGCAGGATCAACAGGCGTTGGATCTGTCACAACTGGTGGTGTTGGCTCACCGGCTACTAGTTTCCAAGGGCCACCATTGGCAGGGTCATCCCCTTGTGTCCACCATTTCGCTTCATAAGTTGCGCCATTGTGAGTCACTTGATCACCAGCGTTGTAAACCTTAGTCGCACTCCAGCCGTTACCACCAGGGTCGGTTCCTGGGTCTACCGGATCAAGTTTATCGACCACCTTCACTTCAGGCCAACTTGCATGAGATCCATAGAAGTTAGTCACACACTTCTCGTAATCCCCTGCAACTAGCGCTGAATATGCGGTTTGGAATCCAACTAACTCACACTCAAATGAGTAACCTTCTGGACGATCTGCGTAGTATTTCCAGTTGCCATCCCAGTTGGTGTATAGCACATCTGTTGCGCCATTAAGGTTCAAGCTTCCATATGGAGTTTGTTGCCAACAGGTATTGGCTTCATCTGCCTCTACAGGAATTTCATAGTGCGCCGCTAGCCCTTCCCAGTAACGAATACGGTTAACCGGTTGGCCTTTGTCTTTATTCTGCTCACCACACTCAATGCCACCGTTGATTACGTTAATGGTGGTACCAAAGCCATAACCAATGCCCGCATCCAGTTCACGTTGAGATGGCGTCCAAGTACGGTCAATAACGTGCAACATCGCTGGCTTCGGTGCTTGTGGCGTTAAGAAGAACCAAATAGCTGAAGCCAAGTTCAACCATGAATCAGCAACTAAACCCGGATTATTCAGCAGCACGGTTGCATCACCATCGAACATCACTTCAGAGAAAGCGCCGTAGTTAAAATGGTAAGAAAGCTGTTTAGCACCACGACCGAAGTAACCCTGCCCTGCCGCACATGGCCAGCGCGCATTTTGCCAATCATTCTGACCACAACCTGTGGTGTAACCTTCTTGCCCTTCAGACCAACCCATTTCACGAACATGGACTAACGCTTGCTGCCACTCTTCTAAACCCAACGGGTTATCAGAAGTATTATCTATCGCGATGTGACCGCCCGTCTCTTGAGAGAAATGAGCAAAAGCCGTGATGATGGATTTCTTACAGATGGCGTCAGAGTCACGGCCATCTGTGTACTCTCCACAGAACGCAGGGAATTTACCAATCGCACGTAGGAAACGAGTGTAAGTGTATTCAGGCGCAGCCATCTGAGTAAGGAAATCCCATTCAGATTGAGGGAATACGCGCTCAACCCGCTTTACGTTCTCAGGGTTGGAAGGTGAACCGGGTTCAATCGCTTCAACGATGGTGTTCGAACGAGTTTGTAGAGCCTGTGACCAGATCGCGTACATAGGGTCCGAGGTTTTCGCTTGTTCAGCAACCTGTAAAGCCGACTTCTCAATAAGGTAACCATTCGGGTTTTGCGGATCAGGTTGAATGTTCAAAGACGCATGACTTTGTGCTGCTAAAGTACAGCCCAATACTGTCGCCAAATATTTGATTTTTAACATGATGGATTCTCTTATCTGTCCTTAATAAGTCCATCAAAGAGTATGTGGCACGTGGGAAATAGCCTAGCTGTTGCGGTGTGATTTTATAAAAAGTGCGAGTGATAGTTTTATGTATAGTTGAAGGTAACAATGCGTCTCATGGTTTCTTGAGCTGATATCTAGTTTCCAACTAATTTGGTTTCTTACGCTCAATCCCCCCCTCGAACCACAACCATTGACTACGCGGCGTGGAAAACAAAAAAGCCCCGAACTGAGTTCGAGGCTTTTAATAACTAAATCAAATAGCAGTTAAATCTCTAAGAGATTATTCCCACTCGATTGTTGCTGGTGGCTTACCAGAGATGTCGTAAACAACACGTGAAATGCCGTCAACTTCGTTGATAATACGGTTAGAAACCTTACCTAGGAAGTCGTATGGTAGGTGTGCCCAGTGAGCAGTCATGAAGTCGATTGTTTCTACAGCACGTAGAGATACAACCCAATCGTACTTACGGCCATCGCCCATAACACCAACAGAGCGAACTGGTAGGAATACCGTGAACGCTTGAGATACTTTGTGGTACAGGTCAGCAGCGTGAAGCTCTTCAATGAAGATAGCATCTGCGCGACGCAGTAGATCACAGTACTCTTTCTTGATTTCGCCAAGAACACGAACACCTAGACCTGGACCTGGGAATGGGTGGCGGTAAAGCATGTTGTATGGAAGACCAAGTTCTAGACCGATCTTACGTACTTCATCTTTAAACAGCTCACGTAGAGGCTCAACAAGGCCCATTTCCATATCATCAGGAAGGCCACCAACGTTGTGGTGAGATTTGATTACGTGTGCTTTACCAGTCTTAGATGCAGCAGACTCAATTACATCTGGGTAGATAGTACCTTGAGCAAGCCACTTAGCATTTGTCAGTTTCTTAGACTCTTCATCGAAGATATCTACGAATACGTGACCGATGATCTTACGCTTAGCTTCTGGTTCTGCTTCGCCTTTAAGTGCTTCTAGGAAACGATCTTCAGCGTCTACTTTGATGATGTTTAGACCAAACTTGTTGCCGAACATATCCATAACTTGCTCAGCTTCGTTCAGACGAAGTAGACCGTTATCTACGAATACACACGTTAGTTTGTCACCGATAGCGCGGTGAGCAAGCATTGCAACTACTGATGAATCAACACCACCAGAAAGACCAAGGATAACTTCGTCGTCACCTACTTGCTCTTTAATACGTGCAACTGCATCTTCAATGATTGAAGCTGAAGTCCACAGACCTTCACAACCACAAACGTTAAGAACGAAGTTCTCAAGCATTTTCAGGCCGTTCTTAGTGTGTGTTACTTCTGGGTGGAATTGAACACCGAAGTATTTCTTCTCTTCGTTTGCCATTGCTGCGTATGGGCAAGTGTCTGTTTCAGCGATCTTTGTGAAATCAGCTGGGATCTCAACCACTTTGTCACCGTGGCTCATCCAAACATCTTGAGTAGACTCAAGGTCAGCGAACAGTGCTGATTCGCCGGTTACTTGTACCGCTGCGTAGCCGAACTCACGCTCAGTAGACGTTGCTACTTTGCCGCCAAGTTGCTCAGCCATAGTTTGCATGCCGTAGCAGATACCAAATACAGGAACACCTGAATCAAACACGTACTGAGGTGCACGTGGAGAGTTCTCTTCCGTTACACTTTCAGGGCCACCAGATAGGATGATACCGTCTGGATTGAATTCACGAATATCCGCTTCGTCTACGTCCCAGCTCCAAAGTTCACAGTAAACACCGATCTCACGAATACGACGAGCAACTAGCTGTGTGTATTGAGAACCGAAGTCTAGAATTAGAATACGTTGGTCATGAATATTTTTAGTCATTTTAAGCAGTCTTATTGGCTATGTGATCAAACGGAGGCGAGTTTACTCACCTCTGATTAACTCTTCAAGAAATAAAGCAAACGTTTTCGTTAGATATCTTTAACCTCGTGTTTTGAGAAAATCAGGCTTTCAACAAAACAGGCGGTAGATATAATACCAATCACAGTAAGTAAGTGTTCAGGAATAGCGCAGGAAAAAAGCTTGAGAACAAGGCAGGATTTTCTGATAAGTAGTTATTCTACAATCAAAAATCCTAACGAAGTTATCGAGGTTTTTAACAAGCTAGGATGACCAGTTATTTACTACGATTGGTATAGTAATGTGCCGACTTAATCAGCACATTATTCAAACGTTTGGACGTATTATTAACCTAAACGGTAGTTAGGTGCTTCTTTAGTAATTTGAACATCGTGTACGTGAGATTCTTTCATGCCCGCACCAGAGATACGAACAAACTCAGCTTTAGTACGCATGTCTTCAATCGTCGCAGAACCTGTTAGGCCCATGCTTGAGCGTAGACCACCCATTTGTTGGTGAACGATCTCTTTTAGACGACCTTTGTATGCGATACGACCTTCAATACCTTCTGGAACAAGCTTGTCTGCAGCGTTGTCAGATTGGAAGTAACGGTCAGAAGAGCCTTGAGACATAGCGCCAAGAGAACCCATACCACGGTAAGACTTGTAAGAACGACCGTTGTAAAGGATAACCTCACCTGGTGCTTCTTCAGTACCTGCGAACATTGAACCAACCATCACACAAGATGCGCCAGCAACGATAGCTTTACAGATATCACCAGAGAAGCGGATACCGCCATCTGCGATTACTGGAATACCGTATTCGTTTGCAACTTCCGCTGCGTCTGCGATTGCTGTTACTTGAGGAACACCAACACCAGTAACGATACGAGTTGTACAGATAGAACCAGGGCCGATACCAACTTTAACTGCACTTACACCCGCTTCGATAAGAGCACGAGCGCCAGCGCCAGTTGCTACGTTACCACCGATGATTTGTAGATCTGGGTATGCAGCGCGAGTTTCGCGGATACGGTTAAGTACGCCTTCAGAGTGACCGTGTGAAGAGTCGATAAGTAGAACGTCTACGCCAGCTTCAACAAGAGCAGCAACACGCTCTTCGTTACCAGCACCAGCACCAACAGCTGCACCTACACGTAGGCTGCCGCGCTCATCTTTACAAGCGTTTGGTTTACGTTCTGCTTTGTGGAAGTCTTTTGCAGTGATCATTCCTGTTAGTTGGAAGTCATCATTTACAACAAGTACTTTTTCAACACGTGCTTCGTGCATTTTCTCTTGAACTTCTTCGCGAGTTGCACCTTCTTTAACAGAAGCTAGACGCGATTTAGGCGTCATTACTACGTCAACTTTCTTAGAAAGGTCTGTTACAAAGCGAACGTCACGGCCAGTAATGATACCAACCAGTTCGTTTGTTTCAGTCACTACAGGGAAGCCAGCAAAACCGTGCTTCTCAGTCAGGGCAACAACGTCAGCAATCGTTGCGTCAGGGCTTACAGTTACAGGATGAGAAACCACACCTGCTTCGTAAATTTTAACCTGGCGAACCATTTCAGCTTGTTGCTCGATAGACATGTTCTTGTGGATAAAGCCAATGCCACCTTCTTGCGCGAGTGCGATAGCCAGACGAGCTTCCGTCACGGTATCCATCGACGCAGAAATCATAGGGATGTTCAGTGAAATGTTTTTAGTCAACTGAGTGCGAAGATCAGCTGTGTTTGGGAGAACAGTGGAGTGAGCTGGCACGAGTAGTACGTCATCGAATGTCAGCGCTTCTTTGGCAATTCTTAGCATTTGCAATATCTCACAATTGAGGAGTAGAAAGAAAAATCCGACTTCATCGTTTCGCATAATGAAGTGCTTTGGATTAGATATTGCGGAGGGATTATACGCACGGGGAAATCGCTTGGCTACACATTTTTTGTATTTTTAATTTGCATTTACCCCCTTGATATGTATTATATTGCCGCTATCTTCCATACTCACGCCCTGTGAGATTACAAGAAAGACCTTCCTGCAAGGAAAGATAGTGCTTCTATGACTAATCCAAACATCTTTACTGTTTCTCGCCTCAACTCAGAGGTTCGTCTCCTATTAGAAAACGAAATGGGAATAGTGTGGCTCGTTGGTGAAATCTCAAACTTCTCTGCACCTGTCTCTGGTCACTGGTACCTCACCCTTAAAGATTCTCGCGCTCAAGTTAAGTGCGCCATGTTTCGTGGCAATAACCGCCGAGTCACCTTTAAGCCTCAGAACGGCAATCAAGTTTTAGTCAAAGCTCGCCTGTCTCTTTACGAGCCACGTGGTGACTATCAACTGATTATCGAAAGTATGCAGCCAGAAGGTGACGGTAAACTTCAGCAAGAGTTTGAAAAGCTGAAGATGAACCTTGCCGCTGAAGGGCTGTTCGCTCAATCGAGTAAGCAAGCTCTTCCTGAGCATCCAAAGCGCGTTGGTGTTGTCACCTCTAAAACCGGTGCCGCTCTCTACGATATCTTGGACGTACTTAAGCGCCGTGATCCTTCGTTACCTGTGGTGGTGTACCCAACCATGGTTCAAGGCGAAGAGGCGGCGATTCAGATTGCTCAGGCGATTGGACGTGCCAATGAGCGTAATGAGTGTGATGTGTTAATCGTCGGCCGTGGTGGCGGTTCGTTAGAAGACCTATGGTGCTTCAACAACGAGATCGTTGCTCGCACTATTGCTGCAAGCCAAATCCCGATCATCAGCGCCGTCGGCCACGAAGTGGATGTCACTATTGCCGATTTCGTTGCCGATATGCGCGCCCCTACTCCATCAGCTGCGGCTGAATTGGTTAGCCGTGACAACAGTCATAAAGAGCAAGCTTTCGCTTCTAAACGTGCTCGCTTAGTGAGTGCGATTCGCCACGTATTAATCAAGCAAGCACAGTCGACTCAAGCACTGAAACACCGCTTAGAAAGACAGCACCCTAGCTACCAACTGCAAAAGCAGAGTCAGCAGCTGGATGATCTAGACATGCGTCTGCGTCGCGGTATGGCTCAATACCTAAAGCAGCATGCACAGCGTGTCGAACGTAAACAGCATCAGCTTCAGTTGAACTCGCCAGTTAAGCGTTTGGGCGAACAAAAACTGCATCTGCAACGTTCAAAGCAAAAGCTATTAGATGCGATGGATAAAACCCTGCTAACCACTCGCCACCAGCTTGCGATGGCTGCCGAGAAATTAGAGACCGTTAGTCCACTGGCAACCCTAAAGCGTGGCTACAGCATTACTCATTCAGCATCGAGCAAGACTGTGTCATCGATTAACGATGTCGAAGTCGGTGAAGTGATCACCACTCAGGTGGAAGATGGGGTGGTTGAGTCTCAAGTGACAGCAAGAGTAGCTAAGAGCTAATTCGAACATTAAAAACTAGAAAGCCCTATCGATAATCGACAGGGCTTTTTTGTATCTAATAAGAAAACTCAGTAAAAAGGTTATTCCGCAGCTTGGAATTCGAACTTTACTCTCGACTTAGACTTAAGCTCATTGCAGTCACCATTACAAAAGTAGCTTGCGGCACCACAAGCTTGAAGTTTCTCTAACTGGCTGCTGCACTCTGGGCAGAACCCTATTTTAGTAAAATGTGCCTGACAACTTTCACAGTGGTATTGTCCGTCCCAACCAAGCTCTGACTGACACTTAGGGCAGATATTTTCACTCATTAGTATTTCCTAATTCACGACTCTTTTTACAATCTACTACTGCTTGGATTTAGCTTGTTTGATTTGGTACATGTTCTTATCAGCTTGTGCGATCAACTGATCTAACCCCTGTGGATCTTTTTCACAAGCAAGACCAACACTCACTGAGAACTGCACATCATTAATATAAAGCGCTTGTTGTAGTGTTTTCTCTAAACCGTGGTAGAAGCTAACAACGCTATCTTTATCATCAAAACAAGAGAACACCACAAATTCATCACCACCATAACGGCCTATCTTGGCACACGCTGTCGTAGCATCATCAAGCACTCTAGCAACCGCCAATAGCACATCATCGCCAAAGCTATGACCGTAGGTATCATTGATTGATTTGAATTTATCGACATCGACAAACAGACACGCCATCACCTTCTGTGCAAAACAGCGCTTGGCCAAGACCTTTTCAGCTTCATTGAACAAAGCACGACGATTCAAGCAGTGGGTAAGAGAATCACGATTCGCGAAAAAGTTAAGCTGGTTTTCCAGCTCGTACTTTTCTAATGCTACCGAATATAGAGAAGCGAGCAGCTCCAAAATCTCAAGTTCGAATGCATGTGGTTCGGAAACATATTGGCTGTATATAGCGAAAGTACCAAGTACATTCCCGTTTGAAGAAAGAATTGGCACAGACCAGCAGGCATGAAGGTTAGCCTGGTTTGTTAACGCCAAGAAAGGTGCCCAGTTAGGGTGGGTATTGATGTCTGAGACCATCACTGCTTTTTTAAGCGCAGCAGCCTCACCACACGAACCAATTCCAACACCTATACCAACGCCCTCTATCTGTTGATTATAGAAATCAGGCAAATTCGGAGCATATTCGAGGTGCAAAGTCTGAGACTCAGCGTTGAGCAGTAAAATTGAAGCCATACGCTGACCAAAAAGCTGTTCTGTGAGCTCTATGATCTTGCGGTTTAAGTCCTTGCGATCCATCCCAAGGGCAAGCTTCCGAAGCAACCTATTGACTGCTCGGTGGCCTTCTAATAAAAATTGTTGTTCCATTCACTAAAGCTTTCAATTATTTAATCGGGTACAGCTTGTTCTTATGCAAGCTTGTTATTGGTTAATAATAACACACTTAATTACCACGACACACAATCGAAGATCATAGGTTGATCTTTCGCTTTATCTATTTTGATCAGCGATCTACCCCAAAAAGAATATTTATATCACCACATACCGAAAGCATAAGTTACATGTGCTGCAT
>NZ_MCYD01001290.1:0-3379 GCF_002876325.1 Vibrio sp. 10N.261.52.A1 | reverse complement strand
CTGTTGGTGCTGTTGCCAGCTTAGATTCAACTTCTACTACTTTTTCGATGACTTTCTCTACTTCAACAACTTTTTCTACTTCGACAATCTTTTCTACTGGTTTTTCTACGACTTTCTCAACCACTTTGGTTTTACGAGAAACGGCAATTAGCAGTAGTAAAACGCTTGATGCAGTAAGGCCTGCGTGAAGCATATCAAACGTCTGTGGGATTAGGTTCAAATCAACGATCATAGTGATTTTTCTCTTTAAATTGATTTAACGGTATATTCGTCGGTTTCATTGAATATACAGGTTGGAAAGAAACGCATTGGCACAAAACCAAAATGGTCGCTTTCAAGCTATAAATATGAATGGATACTAGCATATTCAAGGCTTAAGAGTGGTAATTTATGTTTTCAAACAAGTGGTTTTTGAGTGTGTTAGCTTGAAATTTAGTCGAGATTTGGTCGATTGTTAACCTGTGATGTAAGGGCGAAGTAAACTGTGCACGATTTATGTCATTTTTAGGACGAAAACTTAAATGGAGCATCATTCCCTTCCGTTATATACTTTTAGCTCATCGAAGCCTAATTGGAACCTTTATGCCACACACTACCGACCCACTAACAGGGTTGAAGAGACGGACGCTCCCACTGGTCGTATTTTCGGTCAGTTTTTTGATAACAGTGTTGTGTTTTATACTCGTCGCACTTAACCAAAATCGTGCTTTAAACATGAATTTGGACAGTTTTGCTAAACACCAAACACTGAGCTTGGAAGCGTTTATCGACAATGATGTGGCCTACATAGGTTCGGGTGCAAACTTCTTCTATTCGAATGATCCTGAAAATTGGGACAAGTTCGATCGATTCGCACAGCAAACCATTAACGGTTCAAAGAGCTTGATTGGCTTGCAGTGGATGCAGAAAGTTGCGGCAGATGAAATTGCCGAACATACCGCGAAAATGGAAGCAAAGTATCCGGCTTACCAGTTGTTCACTATCCCTAAACATGAAGAGAAAGCTTATGGCTACATTCTAAATGGAGAGCCAGCTTATATCGCGACTGATATTTACCCAAATACCGAAGCCAATGACAAAGTGATTGGTTTCTACTCTTCTCGTGAACGTTTTAGACTGATCATCGAAAATATTAAACAGACGCGCCAAGCGAATATCTCGGACAAAGTACGCCTTATTCAAGATGGTCTAACTCAAGATACGCCTAAGGCAGGCATGCTGGTTTATCACCCTGTGTTTGAAGGCGAAAGTGATAACCTACTTGGTGTTGTGATTGGCGTGGTTCGCACAACTTACTACTTTGAGAACCTGTTAGCCTCTGCCGTCGGTGATATGGACGTGTACATTCGCGTTACGGATACCGGGTTTGAAGCTGAAGACTCCCCAATTCTATTTGAAACTCAAGGTTATGAGGGAGTAACAGGGCACCATATAACTAAGACAATCGAGTTGACCAACCGAAATTGGAAGATCGATTACAAGATAGATGCCTGCATCTCTTTTTATGGCTACCTAGTACTAACTGGAATTGCCTTAGTCGGAACAACCATCTCATTGTTGTTAGCGTACATCGTGAATATGCAGATCAGAGAAAAAGAGCGCCTGTACCGCATGCTAGACAAAAGAACGGAAGAGCTCCGATTCCTTGCGAACCACGATAGCTTAACTGAAATCTATAACCGACGAGCTTTCAATAAGATGTTTGATAGGGCGGTTAAGCGAAGTGAGTCATTTAGCTTGATTGGGTTTGATGTCGATAAGTTTAAAAGCATCAATGACAAGTTTGGTCACCCTGCTGGCGATGCTTTGCTTGTGCATGTCATCAAGTTGATTTCGGTAAACCTGAAAGAAGGGGATAACCTTTTCCGTTTGGGCGGAGATGAATTCTGTATTATTTCGAGCATCTCAAATCATGAAGCGCTAGACCGCTACTTACAATGCATTCTAAATACAGTAAGTCACTCTCATTGTGAGCATAAAGGGCAACAGTTAAGCTGCACATTGAGTATTGGTGCCGCGATTCATACCAGTGAAGACACAGAAGAATTGCTGCAAAAAACAGACAGTATGCTTTATCAAAGTAAGTCAAATGGCCGAAATCGAGTCACAATTGCAGGCTAAGTGAGCACTTGATGCAACTGGGGTCGAGTTCTGTATTGGGCTCATGTACAATTTCACAAAATTTTTTACGAGAGAATTAGGCGACGTATGAATCACAATCGAGTGGTGTGTTTCGATTTGGAAATGTGCTGTTGGAGCGAAAATGGTGTAGGAACAACAGGCGAGATCATTGAAGTGGGTCTTGCTGAGATTGATCTAGCATCTGGAACCATCGTGAAACGAGCACAATATTACGTTAAGCCAGAAAAAGACGAAGTTTCTCAATTCTGTGCCGAGCTAACCGGCATTACTCCACGCAAAATCGAAAAGCAGGGTCGTCCGCTAGAGTCAGTCATCAAATCGATGATCAAGAACTTTGGTGGTCCAAACAAGATCTATGCTGCGTGGGGACGCGATGACCTGATTTTACACAAAGAGTGTCAAGAGAAAGGCATCGAGCCACCATTTAGCGAGTTCATCAACATTGCGACGCTTTATCGCGTGCAGAACCGTTTGAAAGACAAACGCATCGGCCATCGAGCGGCTCAAGAAGCAAAAGACATCGAGTGGGAAGGTCGCCAGCATTCTGGTTATGTTGATGCTTACAACCTTGCGAAGCTTGCTCTGACGATGCTTTAGCAATAAGCGAATATTAATATTTACTTCGAAATATAAGAAAGCCACCTGGATAAGGTGGCTTTTTTACATCTTCCTGTGGGCTGTTATTACCATAGTGACTAAATAAATCATCATCGTTCGCGTATTAAGGTATTTATTTCCCTAGCATTATCTTGAGCTTATCGCCTTTATCAAAGAAATGATGCTTCAATGCCCCCAATATATGTAATGTCACTAACGACATAAAAACTTTAATCGCAGTAGCGTGAATCAAAAACAGTAAAGAAAATACTTCTCTAGAGGTTGCACTATCGCTAAATGCCCATGAGTACAAACTGAATACTGGCGTATCAATCAGTGCCATGCTTAAACCTGATATAGCGATAAAGGTCAATGTAACTGCTTGAACAAATTGAACTACTTTAGGCAAGGTGAACTTGCGTTTCTCTGGCTCTGGTTTAACTAACATTCTTGCAATTAATATATTGATGAGAATAAGGACAATTGAGCCGAGTATCTGATGAATTAAAATCGTTGGATACTTGTCTGAGAAAGGCAGAAGTCGGCTTGATATAAAACCGAGAGTTAACGTTAGCATTACCCCACTAAACATCCCCCAGTGAAGAAAATCGACTTTATTAGCGAGGTTATTATTTACTCT
>NZ_MCYD01001289.1:0-5632 GCF_002876325.1 Vibrio sp. 10N.261.52.A1 | reverse complement strand
GTATCCGCAATATTGGAAAATTGGTTACCGCTGGTATGAGTGTTACAGACTCTACGATTATTGATATAATGTCAGCGTAATCAAACGTTTTTGATTCAAACTATTTTTAAGACGAACCGCTTGGTAATTTTTACTTAGCGGTTTTCTCGCCAAAAGAGGAAGGACTCCGTGTTCGAATTATCTCAAAGTGACTATGACATCTTGCACGCAATCGAGAACATCGTTGATGGCATCGCCGCAATGTATGGCGAGCATACCGAAGTGTTACTACACAGTTTAGATGTTCGTAATCCTTCGATTATTAAAATTGCGAATAGCCACGTCACCGGGCGAGAAGTAGGGGCTCCAATTACTAATTTAGCATTGATGAAGCTCACTCAAGGTAACGATGTTTCGGGCGCTTACATGACAAAATGTCCCGATGGCAAAACCTTACGCTCAATGACGACCATCATTCGAAACCCTCAACAACAAGCCATTGGTTTGTTGTGTATCAACACCAACCTCGACGCACCATTTCAAGAAGTGATGCATTCACTTGTCCCTTGTTTGCTACCACATGTCGATCGTCCTCAAACGACGCCCGAAACCTTTGCGCGTAGTAATGAAGAGATGATGCACAGCTCGATTGAAACGGTAAGAGAACAGGTAAGTAATGACGCAGACATCGCGCCATCGAAGAAAAGCCGAGAGATTGTCACTCGATTACATGAGATGGGGATTTTCGACTTGAAAGACAGTGCTCAAATTGCTGCAAAAGGACTCGATATCTCTATCCATACCATCTACCGCTACCTACGTGAGCTAAAAGCCTAATGTTTATTGGTTAGCTATCTAAGTCTATTTGTTCTGGCTGTATCTAAATGGCTGGGTAATCAGTTTATCTAGCCTCTGTTCTTTCCCATCACGAATTTCCGGTACACCGATACTTACCTTATCGTGACCAAGCTTGGGTTGAGCGCGATACGTCTTAAACCAGATATCCCACACTGATAAGAAGAACCCAAAGTTAGAATGGGTTTCTTTGACAATCACAGAGTGGTGCACTCGATGCATGTCTGGTGTGACAATCACTTTACGAAGCTGTTTGTCGAACCATAAAGGTAAACGACCGTTGCTGTGATTGAACATCGCACTCACATTCAGTACGACCTCGAATATCACAACCGCTAGAGCCGGAACGCCCAACACGAAAATCAACGCGACCTTAATCAACATCGACAAGATCATCTCAATTGGATGAAAGCGGGTACCCGTAGTTACGTCTATATCCAGATCGGCGTGATGAACACGATGAAGTTTCCATAGCACTGGTATACGGTGAAACACCAGGTGCTGAGTGTAAATAGCCAGGTCTAATAACACGACACAAAGGAACAGGGTGATTTCAAAGGGTAGGCTAATGTTATTGAACAGACCCCATTGATTTTGTTCCGCAATCAGTGCCGCTTGAAATGCCGCAACAGGTACTAATGTCGCCAATAAAACACTGTTAAGCGCCATTAATGAGAAGTTATTTCCCCAACGAAACCACTTGTTTTGCGTTAGTGTTTTTCTAGGTGCTTGGTATTCCCACAGCGCACATAAGACAAAAGCGGTGATAAAACAGACAAGGCGAAGTAGTGATGGGGCCTGCATAAGAATTCCTTCTATCATTATCAAGCCACTGTAAGTACAATCGTGCCACTTTTCTAGTTCTATCTATCGTTATTGTCCATGAGAATTCACGCTTTCCACCGTTTGTACCAACACCGTTTATCACTTTCTACAAAGCCGTTTAACGCACGTGGATGTAAGGTGGTGCGATGTGAGTATTGCAAAATCAAACAAGACAGTTGTATCTGTGAGCATCAACCAGACATAGATACGAACGTAGCTACCATGTTGATCTTGTCTGATAACGAAATATTGAAACCAAGTAATACAGGTCGTTTGATTGTCGACACAGTAAAAGACAGCCATGTTTACCTTTGGCACCGAACAGAGCCAAACACAGAGATGCTGGATGTTCTGAAGGACGAGCAATATCAACCGGTGATTGTGTTCCCAGAAGATTATACCGATGACAAATCGCGAGTGGTTCAAGACCTGCCACAAATGCGTAATCCAAATAAAAAGCTACTACTGATTTTCATCGATGGTAGCTGGCGTGAAGCAAGACGTATCTTTAGACGTTCTGAGTACTTACAAGATCTACCTGTGTTGTCGATTGAACCTGAATCCGTTTCTCAATACATGATGCGAAAGTCAGACAATGAGCAACACCTTTCAACTGCAGAAGTCGCGAGCTTAGTATTAAAACAAGCTGGTGAAGAGCAGGGCGCCAAAACATTACAACTATGGTTTGAAGCTTTTCGCGAAAGCTACATGCTAAGTAAGACTCGTTACAAGTCAGATCCGACCAAACCAAGCCTGAATGCTTTCATAGAGCACAGTAAAAATGAGACGTCACTCTAACCTTTAACCGCTTTGTGCTGACTTGTTGTTCAAACAGACTCAAACACGAGATAAGTTTGTTATCTATCACGGTTTGTAGGGGGAGTGTTATGGATAATGTTCCCCAGTTGTTTTATTTAAAGAGTTTATTTGCCCGAATTTAGGGAAAAATTGGAGAGATTTCATGTATTACGGCTTCGATGTTGGCGGCACAAAAATTGAGTTTGGTGCATTCAATGAGAAACTTGAGCGAGTAGCAACAGAGCGCGTTCCAACACCAACAGATGACTATCAATTACTGCTTGATACGATCGCTGGTTTAGTAAAGAAATACGATAGCGAATTCTCTTGCGAAGGCAAAATCGGCCTTGGCCTTCCTGGTATGGAAAACGCAGACGACGGCACTATGCTGGTTGTTAATGTTCCTGCATCAACAGGTAAGCCACTACGTAAAGATTTAGAAGCGCTAATCGGTCGTAGCGTAAAAATCGAAAACGATGCGAACTGTTTCGCGCTTTCTGAAGCATGGGATGATGAGCTAAAAGACGAGCCATCGGTTGCTGGTCTAATTCTAGGTACAGGTTTTGGCGGCGGTTTAGTTTACGAAGGTAAGGTATTCTCTGGTCGCAACCACGTTGCCGGTGAACTAGGCCATATGCGTCTACCTTTGGATGCATGGTTCCACCTTGGTGACAACGCACCGCTTTTAGGTTGTGGTTGTGGTAAAAAAGGTTGTCTAGATAGCTATCTGTCGGGGCGTGGTTTCGAATTGATTTACGAGCACTACTTTGGCGAGAAGAAGAAAGCGATTGATATAATCCAAGCTTACAACGAAGGTGAGGCTAAAGCGGCTGAACACGTTGACCGCTTCATGGAGCTTTTGGCAATCTGCTTCGCGAACCTGTTTACTGGCCTAGATCCACACGTTGTTGCACTGGGTGGCGGTCTTTCAAACTTCGAGCTTATCTACGAAGAAATGCCAAAGCGCGTGCCTAAGTACTTACTGTCTGTTGCTAAGTGTCCGAAGATCATCAAAGCAAAACACGGTGATTCAGGTGGCGTTCGTGGTGCTGCATTCCTAAACATCAAATAGTGATGGCTTTCAGCTAAACACATTACGCAGAATAAATAAAAATGCCGCAATCTCGAAAGAAGTTGCGGCATTTTTTATTATTTGGTGTTTTCGAGCTATCGACTAACAAGAGCGAAGCTCGCTAAGAACTTACTTATTCTTTTTACCAACACCAAGGTTTTCTTTTTGCTTCAGCGTAAGCTTTGAAAAACCAAGCTTGCGGAAGTAATTGTCTTGGTAGTTGCGAACTGCTTTAGTATCTGAAATCAACTCAAGCTGCTGCTCTGTTTTTAAATATTCAGTGATGTCGATGCCTTCAGCATCAGCAACCGCTTCTTGGATCGTGCGGTGTTCTTGCTTTGAAAACAGTAACTCTTTGTCTTCGTCTTTGTACGTGTACAGAATGGTACGAGCCATGATGCGCTCCAATAGAATTTTTACTTTGGGCGCACTCTACATAAAAACCGTACGTCGCTCAAGGTAATGGTAAGAAATCTTAAGATTAACTTAGTTAATGGGTTACTTATTAAGGTTGCTCAGAAATATAAAAGCCCCTTACGACTAAACCATCGCAGAAGGGGCTTCGAACGTTCGAACTTTAGTGCAATCAATACACCTTAGGCCGTTTTATTAATTAAACACGACCTTGCAACGGAATGATCGTCACTGTTTCACCAACTTTCACGGTATCAACCGATGGTGAAATTTCAATTAAGCAGTTTGCTTCACTCATTGAGCGCAGAATGCCTGAGCCTTGTTTACCCGTTGTCTTAACTTCAAGTACACCAGATTCGTTCATAGTGAATACACCACGGCTAAATTCAGTACGACCTTGGCGAGAACGTAATTGCTCAGTTGCTACCGCATTCGCTTTTACTGGTGTCCAGTTTGTTTGACCTTGCAGCTTACGAATCGCTGGCTCAACAAAGTTAATGAACGACACCATTACTGCAACTGGATTACCCGGTAAGCCGAAGAATGGCTTGTCTTCAATTTTACCGTAAGCAAGAGGGCGCCCCGGGCGCATGTTGATACGCCAGAAGTTAATCTCTCCTAGTTTATCTAACGCAAGCTTGATGTAGTCGGCATCACCAACAGACACGCCACCAGAAGTCAGAACCATATCGGTTTCAAGCGACGCAGCGTGCAGTACATCCATCATCTTTTGTTCGTCATCTTCAATGATGCCGTAATCAACGATGTCACAGCCAAGCTTTTGCAGCATGCCGATAATAGTAAAACGGTTTGAGTCATAGATAGAGTTTGGTTTTTGCTCACTTCCCGGTGCTTGAACTTCATCACCGGTCGAGAACACGCCCACTTTCACTTTACGCAGAACAGGGCAGGTACCGAAACCCAGTGATGCCATCATACCCATTTCTGGTGCTTCGATTCGTGTGCCACGAGTAAAGACAGGTTGGCCGATTTCAAGATCTTCACCCGCCATACGGACATTTTGTCCTACTGAGATTTTCGCATCTGGGAAGCTAACAATGTCACCTTCTTGAACAGCCTGCTCACGCATCACAACCACATCAACACCTTCCGGCATTGGTGCACCTGTCATGATCTTAACCGCTTCACCTTGTTGAACGGTCTTGTTGTAGCTGTGTCCTGCCATCACTTCAGCAACAACATGGTAGCTATCCAGATCTAAATCTTCACTACGAATCGCGTAGCCGTCCATTGCAGAGTTAGTGTTCTGAGGTACATTGATTGGTGAAATAACATCTTCCGCCAATACGCGACCATACCCTTGTTCTAAGGCAACAGATTCCGTCAGCTCTAATGCATCAATACTATCAACAATCTTTTGCTGACCTTGAGTCACGGTAAGACCTGCAGGAGAGAAAGAGTCACAACACACAACTGGCGTGTTGTCTTTCGATGATGCACACGAAGCGACTTTATTTGTTTTCGAAGCTGGGTCGAACGACTGAGCATAGTCGATGATGAAATCACGAATCGCTTCTAAGTCGCTGATCGCCATTTGTGGCAGGTCAGATTCGACTTTGCTGTCGGCTGCGATAGCAATGATGTTGTCATCATTTGGATAAAGCCAAGGTTTACCAACTTCATCACGGTGAAGCTCGATTTTAGGAAAAGCGATGTTCTTGCAGCCTT
>NZ_MCYD01001288.1:0-1157 GCF_002876325.1 Vibrio sp. 10N.261.52.A1 | reverse complement strand
TTAAGCGCTTTGTGTATCTCAGATAATTGAAGTAGAGCTTGAGCTGTGTATTTGTGTCTTGATACCTGTTCCGCTAACTTCAAAGCTTGCTCGGCATAATTCAGTGCCTCAGCCATAAGCTTTTTCTCTTCGAACATATCACTCACTGCCAGATAAGCATTGATACGAATGCCATCATTGTTCAATTCATTGGCAGCTTCGAGTGACTCTACTAAATAGCTTCGCGCTAAATCATACTTTTGTGTTTGCGTATAAGCTTTACCTAACCCTAAACGAGTGACTGCCATGCCGTAGTTATGGGATGATTCTCTTAGTAATTTATGCGCTTGTCCAAAGTGATGAATCGCTAAGTCGCTTTGGCTTTGATTTAAATAGAGATCAGCAAGGCTGTGATGAACCTGAGCCTTCATTATGCCGGAAGCATCGGCTCTTAGGGTAAGCGCTTCCTCTAGGTATTGAGTTGATTTTTCATACTGCTTTAGCTCTTTGAGTAAGTTACCAATATCGTTGTAAACCCCAGAGATATCATGTCCTTTTGGGAATGCCTTGATCAAAGATAGGTAGGTATTTAACGCGGTATGATAGTCACTACGAAAATGATGGTTGTTAGCGATGACTCGATAAGTAATGAACTTTGGTAGTACAGGATCGATGGCATCATGTAAGTCGGACTCAAGCCCTGAGCAATAGTAGTTGGCTTGATGATATTTGGCTTGTTCGTTGAGGGAGCGACATAATTGGTACTTGAGCAGTGCTTTGCCGGTTGAATCGCTACGAGATTGCATTTTTGCTAACAGAGTCAAAAAGCCTTGCTGTGCCTCTTCATATTGACCTTTGCCGTCTTTCATCAGAGCAGAAAGAAATGTTTTTTCAATTGCCTGGTATTCGCTGTCATTGGAAGCTATGCCATAGAAGGGTTGATCGCGATGACTCATGTATTGATAGAGGAGAGATGATAGGTAAAGCTTATCACCGTAAACAGTCGAGCTCGTATAGCGTGTTTGCAGCATGTTTAACGCACGTTCAGGAGAGTGCTTCAAAGTCGATAGGTAAAGTGCATTCCAATCAGCGTTTGGAGTGTTTATATCAGATGCTCTTGGCAAAGTGATAGGTGAGTCTAAAAAGAGACTTGGACTAACTGGTTGGCTGTGTGTAAC
>NZ_MCYD01001287.1:0-878 GCF_002876325.1 Vibrio sp. 10N.261.52.A1 | reverse complement strand
TTATAAAATCTCTTAATTACTTGTGGGTAATCAACCAGCAGTTATGAATATGCTTATTACGAGAGAAATCTAGAGGCAATGTCTTAGCAGAGATGTTCTGAGCTTTAAGGCCTAGCTCTTCTAAAGCTTCTAAATCCATTTTGAAGTGACGTTTATTGTTAGAGAAAACAATCGTACCTTCTTCACGAAGCAGACGCTTTAGGTTCTCCATCAGCTGGATATGATCACGTTGAACGTCGAAAGATTGATCCATACGCTTCGAGTTTGAGAACGTTGGAGGATCAATGAAGATCAGATCATACGAGCCTTGCTCTTTAGCCAACCATTGTAAGCAGTCAGCTTGAACAAATTGATGTTGACGACCTACACGGCCGTTAAGCTCCATGTTCTCTTTCGCCCACTCTAGGTAGGTATTAGACATATCAACAGTAGTTGTAGAGCGTGCGCCACCCACTGCTGCATGTACAGATGCACTACCTGTATAAGCAAACAGGTTTAGGAAATCCTTGCCTGCCGCCATTTCACCGATACGACGCCGAGTAATCTTATGATCAAGGAATAAACCTGTATCTAGGTAGTCGTGAAGGTTAACAATCAGCTTAACACCGTATTCGTTTACTTCTAGGTTCGATGAATCTTGAGAAAGCTTCTGGTATTGAGAGCGGCCTTTTTGCTTCTGACGAACTTTCAGCACAACGTTATTGGCTTCAACGCCAGTCACTTGAATAGAAGCACGGATGATATCAGTTAGACGACGTTTTGCTTTCTCTTCCGGTACATCTTTAGGTGCAGCGTATTCTTGAATCACAAGATGACCTGGGTATACGTCAATCGCTACATTGTATTCTGGTAAATCTGCATCGTAGATACGGTAACAA
>NZ_MCYD01001286.1:0-830 GCF_002876325.1 Vibrio sp. 10N.261.52.A1 | reverse complement strand
TTCTAGTAGTCTTCTAGATAACCATCGATGAAATCTTCTTCTTCAAGATCCACCTCTTCTGGTTCAATCTCAGCTTTAAAATCACGACGTTGGATGTAGACATCACGTGTTAGCGCGTATGGATCTGGAGAGTCATCTAACAAGGCTTCTTGAGATACTAACTGAGCACGTGTTTCCATCCCTTCAAAGGCCCACTTGCCCAGACCGGCCCAAACGTTCAACAAAGACAGAGGCACATAGAGGCTGTCCACCTGACTCGTCACTTCACGAGTCGTGACAGGACCGTAACCTGGCACCATAAAATACGGCCCATTTCCTACACCGTAATGACCAATTGCATCAGAGAAAGATTTATCATCATATTTGGTGATCCCGGCTTCGCTAGCAATGTCAATCAAACCTAACAAACCAAACGTCGAGTTAATCCAAAAACGATTAAAATGGTCAACTGCTTTTCTGCCATTACCCATGATGAGGTTATTCACCATGCTTGATGGTTCGTCTAAGTTGGCTAAAAAGTTGGAGATACCAGAACGTACCGGCACAGGAGTGTAGTCAACATAAGCGAGAGAAACAGGGCGAACCAAATAAGGATCTAAATACTCGTAGTTAATATTCCACATCGCTCGGTTGAAACCTTCAAAAGGATCATTCGGGTGGGACTCTTCGACGTATTCAGAGGTTTCGAGATTATCATTATTGCTTTCATCTGGCGCGCTAGAACAGCCCACCGTTAAGCTTGCGATAAAGAGTAAACTCGAGAGTCTTAAAACACTGATAGACATATCACCTTTTCCATAAGGAATAATAAAAAAGGCCAGCAATCGCTG
>NZ_MCYD01001285.1:0-805 GCF_002876325.1 Vibrio sp. 10N.261.52.A1 | reverse complement strand
ACAGCAACAGCAGCTTGGGCTATCGAAAGTGTTGCGACTGCACCTGTACTGGGTCACCAGCCAACGGTATCGGCTCCTGTAGTAACTACACCTGAAATTCTATGGGCACCAGCACCTATCGAAGTTAAGTTTGATGCCCCGGCTCTTGAAGACCAAGACGAAGATGACATCACGAATGTGACGTACTGGCTAGAAGATGCGAGTGGCAAGAAATACGCAAAAGTTGATAAAGCTGAGATCAGTAAATTGAACAGCGGCGTTCTAACATTCGAAAATTACAATGAACTCAAAAACAAAGAATTAAACCTAGTGTGGCAAGTTCATACTCAATACGGCTACCCATCAACAACGCTTGTGTCTAATGAAATGACTTCGAACAGCTTCACGGTTGGTGCGAAGACGGCTCTTACCATCAGCGGTACAGCTGAAGTGGGTCAAACTCTGACGGTACACGCGGATGACGGTGCGGTTGTTGACCTGGCTAAAGCAGATGTGACGTTCACACTGACAGAAAATGAAACAGACACAGCTGGCCTTTACCCGAAAGGCAATGCTGAAGATGCGATTCAAGCGGCGCTGGTTGACGCCGGTAATGACCTAACATTCGTATTACCGAAAGAGGCACAAGGTTACACGATCACTGCGTCTATGAACGAGGCACAAATTACTCGTGCTTCACTACATTAATCCTTTGATTCTGCTTTAACCACTAATCAAGCGGGCTGTTTTCAGCCCGCTTTCTCTCGATAGGGGTACAACCATGATACGTCAATCCATCATCACTATTTTGGCTTTATGCTGTTCT
>NZ_MCYD01001284.1:0-654 GCF_002876325.1 Vibrio sp. 10N.261.52.A1 | reverse complement strand
TTCACCTTCGACAGAGAACGAGATATTGCGGTCGTCGGTACGATTCACGTTATGAAGTTTAACGCTCTCACCGTTCACCATTGTTACCAAAACATCCTTGCCAACATCATTGCTGGTTACATGGAACATAGCCCCCTCCGAGCCAGTGATCGTGTAATTGCCTTCTGAGGTTACATCGAGAGTAGCACTGCGAACTTCTTCACCATTGATGTACATGTATGCAGTATCACCGTGCGTAATTAGATTAATATCACGAGGAATATCGTTATCTACACCCGGTAAACCTGGCTTGTTATCAACACTTGGCTTAATAGCACCCTGCTCGTAATTTGGAGTATCTGATAATTTGTTCGAAGACGAACTAGAAGACCCACTAAATAAAGCCGCTGTAAGACCAAGAGCACCTGTACCAATAGCTTTCCAAACACCAGATTCATCTTGCTCGTAAACTACACCATCTAGAGCTACCACTTTGTTATTTTGTGCATTTAACTTAGCAAGTGTTGCGCTATCAATACTGTCCATTTGAGATTGAATCACTTTTTCAGTTTCTAAGTTTGCCAGTTCAATATTTACGCTTTGCGCAATAACACTGCTTGAGAATGCAGTTGAAATTAGAGTTGCTAAAATTGTTTTATTCATGTTCATGTAATT
>NZ_MCYD01001283.1:0-3813 GCF_002876325.1 Vibrio sp. 10N.261.52.A1 | reverse complement strand
CCTACGGAGGCATCACTTTCCCTATCCTTTTACCATCTTGTGACCCTTGTAGCCAATCAATTGATGAGAAATTGCACCTCAGCATCATATCTCGCTGAAACATGGTCACTTTACATCCAATAAATTCGCAAAATTGTAGATCTTCTGGTCAGCACGAAAAGGCAAGTTATAATGCCTGCAATTTCATGGATGCATTATTTAACTTGGAAATGCCGATTATGACTAAATCACAGAACGTAGACCCAGCAGAAATTAAGAAATTCGAAGACATGGCGTCACGCTGGTGGGATCTCGAAGGCGAGTTTAAGCCTCTACACCAAATCAACCCACTTCGCCTAAATTACGTGCTAGAAAAAACCGAAGGCTTGTTTGGTAAGAAAGTCCTCGATGTTGGCTGCGGCGGCGGTATTTTAGCGGAGAGCATGGCTGTTGAAGGTGCAGTAGTCACTGGCTTAGACATGGGCAAAGAGCCACTAGAAGTAGCTCGTCTTCACGCTCTAGAAACCGGTACCAAGCTAGATTACATCCAAAGCACGATTGAAGACCATGCAGAGCAAAATCCACAAACTTACGATGTGGTGACATGTATGGAAATGCTGGAGCACGTTCCAGACCCACAATCTGTGATTACTGCTTGTTCAAAATTGGTAAAACCGGGTGGACACGTATTCTTCTCTACGCTGAACCGTAATTTCAAATCTTACTTGTTCGCTATTGTTGGCGCAGAGAAACTGCTTAGAATTGTTCCTGAAGGCACGCACGAGCATGACAAGTTCATTCGCCCAGCTGAACTTATCAAGATGATAGACAACACCCCCCTTCAGGAATTAGGCATCACTGGCCTACACTATAATCCGTTAACAGACAGTTACCGTTTAGGGCAAAACGTTGACGTTAACTACATAGTTCACACTAAAAATTTCGCCTAACAAATATCAATAAATCAACCGCAAAATTTTTTAATAAAAAAGACTAATGAAAAGAGTTGCAATTACCATAACTTTGCAACTTTTTTCAGTCTAAATTTCGTGCGCCAGCTTCCATTTTGACCACCTAGATTTAAATTTAATCGCCGAAAATCCATCGCTCATTTTGCCCAAAGATCAAGGGATTTTTTTTTATCGGCGTGCAAAAATAAAGCATCCTTAAAAGGCGAGTTTTATACAATCAAGTGACATCTAACCTCATCAGTTAGTGGTCACTTACAGTTTTTTTTCAATCCACCACTTATCCACAAGCAACCCCATTTCTTTGCCTTGAAAAATATCAGTTGTAGCACTATCTTGTAACCCAACAAACAAATGACCCCTATATGTTGTGTTTGAACTACAATGTATGGGTAGACCAAGATCACAAAGCCGAAACGTAATTTACAAAAATTACACAGAAATAGACAAAAACACGGCCTTGTTCAGTTTTGTTAGGGAAATTAAGCAGAATGAACCAACAACTTACTGTTACTAAGCGTAACGGGCGCAAAGAAACGATCGATTTAGAAAAAATCCATCGCGTGATCACATGGGCAGCTGAAGGCTTGCACAATGTTTCTGTATCACAAGTAGAATTGAAAGCTCACATTCAGTTTTACGATGGCATTACCACTACTGATATCCATGAGACAATCATCAAGTCAGCAGCGGATCTAATCTCTGAAGAGACTCCAGATTACCAATATCTTGCAGCACGTCTTGCAGTATTCCACCTACGTAAGAAAGCGTACGGCGAATACGAGCCACCTGCTCTTTACGACCACGTTGCAAAACTGGTTGATATGGGTAAATACGATAGCCACCTAATGGAAGACTACACGAAGGCCGAGTTCGATGAACTTGACTCGTACATCGACCACAAGCGTGACTTAGATTTTTCTTACGCAGCGGTTAAACAGCTTGAAGGTAAATACTTCGTGCAGAACCGTGTAACGAAAGAAATCTACGAGAGTGCTCAGTTCCTTTACATTCTAGTTGCTGCGTGTCTATTCGCTAAATACCCGAAATCGACTCGTCTTGACTACATCAAACGTTTTTACGACGCATCGTCTACGTTTAAGATTTCTCTACCTACACCGATCATGTCTGGTGTACGTACGCCTACTCGTCAATTCAGTTCTTGTGTACTGATCGAGTGTGGTGACAGCCTTGATTCTATCAACGCAACTGCAAGCTCAATTGTTCGTTACGTATCTCAACGTGCTGGTATCGGTATCAACGCAGGTCGTATCCGTGCACTTGGTTCTGAGATTCGCGGTGGTGAAGCGTTCCACACAGGCTGTATCCCTTTTTACAAATACTTCCAAACAGCAGTGAAATGTTGTTCGCAAGGTGGTGTTCGTGGTGGTGCAGCAACGGTATTCTACCCGCTATGGCACGGTGAAGTTCAGTCTCTACTAGTACTGAAGAACAACCGTGGTGTTGAAGAGAACCGTGTTCGTCACATGGATTACGGCGTACAGCTGAACAAGCTTATGTACTCTCGCCTAGTTCAAGGCGGCAACATCAGCCTGTTCTCACCATCTGACGTACCTGGCCTATACGATGCGTTCTTCGAAAACCAAGAGCGTTTTGAAGAGCTGTACGTTAAGTACGAAAACGATCCGTCAATCAAGCGTGAAACAGTAAAAGCAGTAGAGCTATTCTCTCTATTAATGCAAGAGCGTGCTTCTACTGGTCGTATCTACATTCAGAACGTTGACCACTGTAATACACACAGCCCGTTTGATTCTGAAGTTGCACCTGTTCGTCAATCGAACCTATGTCTAGAAATCGCGCTGCCGACTAAGCCGCTTTCTAACGTAGAAGATGACGAAGGCGAAATTGCACTATGTACGCTTTCAGCATTTAACCTTGGCGCAATCAACGATCTGGATGACCTAGCAGAGCTTTCTGAGCTGGTTGTTCGTGCTCTAGACGCACTTCTTGATTACCAAGATTACCCGCTTCCAGCAGCATACAAGTCGACAATGAACCGTCGTACTCTAGGTGTAGGTGTTATCAACTACGCATACTACCTAGCGAAGAATGGTGTTAAGTACTCTGACGGCAGTGCAAATGGCCTGACTCACCGTACTTTTGAAGCGATTCAATACCACCTACTAAAAGCGTCTGTTGAACTAGCGAAAGAGCAAGGCCGTTGCCCATCTTTCCACGAAACTAACTACGCGAAAGGCCTACTGCCAATCGATACTTACAAGAAAGATATCGACTTAGTATGTGATGAGCCTCTGCACTACGATTGGGATGCGCTACGTGAAGAGATCATGGAGCACGGTCTGCGTAACTCTACGCTAACTGCGCTTATGCCTTCTGAGACTTCGTCTCAAATCTCGAACGCGACTAACGGTATCGAGCCACCACGTGGTTACGTATCAGTGAAAGCATCGAAAGACGGCATCCTGAAGCAAGTGGTTCCAGATTTCCTAAATCTTAAAGAAAACTACGAGCTACTTTGGAACATTGGTTCTAACGACGGTTACCTGCACCTAGTGGGTATCATGCAAAAATTCGTTGACCAAGCTATCTCTGCAAACACTAACTATGATCCAAGTGTTTACGATAGCGGTAAAGTACCAATGAAGAAGCTGCTTCAAGACCTACTGACTGCTTACAAGTTTGGTGTTAAGACGCTTTACTACCATAACACTCGTGATGGTGCTAAAGACGACCAAGGCGACGCAGTAACAGTGCCGGAAGAAGATTGTGAAGGCGGCGGTTGTAAGATCTAAACCGCAGTAAAAATATTAAGACCCCAGAGAAGTTATCTTCTCTGGGTTTAAAGCATTAACAGGGTTCGTTTTATAACGAGTCTTTAAAGGAT
>NZ_MCYD01001282.1:0-2736 GCF_002876325.1 Vibrio sp. 10N.261.52.A1 | reverse complement strand
GCCTAAGCTCGCTTTTTAATTTCAACAGGCGGTAAGCCTATTTCTTTATCATATCTAGCATGATTGCAACCGACTCATCAAGATAAGCGTCAGGGGCTTCATAGTCGTTCGGAACATCGTCCAACGTTTTGAAAGGCTCTAACTTAGCGACTTTTTGACGTTGATTAATACGTTCTAAACGAAGTGCTTCCGCATCATCACTCTCTTGCTGGCGAACCTTTTCATTCAGAGAAAGTTCGTTGTCGTCTTTATCCGCCTTATACTTTTCAATATCTTGCGCAATAAAGCCGAATTCCATGTCTGTCGCGATACGAGCTTGGTGTTTAGCCGTTAACGCTGCGATTTTCTCATCGTTACGCTGTAACACTGAGTACTTCGCTTTGTCGATGCTATCCCAAGGTAGTGCATTATCTTCGACACTTTCACCTGTATCTGCTGGATCAATCGGCGTTGGGTAAGCAATATCAGGAACTACCCCTTTATTTTGCGTACTACCACCATTGATACGGTAGAATTTTTGGATTGTGTATTGAACATAGCCTAACTCTTTATCGAACAAATCATAGATATGATTCAAAGAGCGATGCTGTTGCACCGTTCCTTTACCGAAAGAGTTCTCACCTAGGATTATCGCACGACCATAGTCTTGCATTGCAGCGGCAAAGATCTCAGATGCTGATGCACTGTAACGATTCACCAATACCGTTAACGGACCTTGGTAACTGATCTTACCATCGGTGTCGCTGTTCACTTTGACACGACCATAGCTATCACGAACTTGTACAACAGGCCCCTCTTTGATAAATAGACCAGAGAGTTCCGTTGCTTCGGTAAGTGCGCCACCACCGTTATTACGAAGATCGACAATGATACCCTCGACACCTTGCTCTTTGAGCTCAGTGATCAGTTTGTCGGTATCTTTAGAAAGGCCAACGTAGAAACTTGGCACTTCTAGTACACCAATCTTCTTACCATCTTTCTCGATAACTTCTGATTTAACAGCGCGGTCTTCTAGACGAATCTTATCACGAACAATTGTGACAACGTGACTTTTTGCATCTTTACCATCAGGTAAGATCTGCAGCTTCACTTTAGTCCCTTTCGGGCCTTTAATAAGTTGTACTACATCGTCTAAGCGCCAGCCGATAACATCAACAATCTCTTCTCCATCTTGACCAACGCCGACAATACGATCGCCATCGCTCAATTGTTTACTGTTTGACGCAGGGCCACCAGCAACTAAAGAACGGATAACGGTGTAGTCGTCTGTCATTTGAAGCACAGCACCAATCCCTTCTAGAGAAAGATTCATCTCAGATTGGAATTGCTCTGCATTTCTTGGAGAAAGGTAGCTAGTGTGAGGATCGACCTCTCGTGCAAATGCGTTCATGTAGATCTGGAAAGCATCTTCATTATGCGATTGCGTAATACGCTTCATCGCATTGTTGTAACGCTTTTCCAAAACTTCTTGAATCTCTGGCCACTCTTTACCAGTTAGTTTTAGATTCAACGCATCGTATTTAACGCGTTTTCTCCAAAGCTCATTCACTTCAGCGATATCTTTCGGCCACGCTGCTTCACTACGATTAAGTTCGATAGTTTCATCGGTATCAAACTTGATTTCAGTATCGAGCAAAGACAATGCATACTGGAAACGTTCAAAACGCTTCTGCATAGACAAATTGTAAACATCGAAAGCAATCTGGTTATTGCCTGCTTTTAACTGGTCATCGATTTGCTTCGATGCCGCAGAGAAAGAGTCAATATCAGCTTGGGTGAAGATATTACGATTGTAATCCAGCATCTCTAAGTAACGATTAAAGATAGCTTGAGAGAAATCGTCGTTGAGATTGAAGTGTTTATAGTGGGAACGAGTAAATCGAGAAGTAACACGTTTACTAGCAGTTTCGTGTTGGACCTCAGGAGCGAGTAGAGGTAAATCGTCCTGATCTAATTTGGCTTCAAGAGCCTGAGCTGAAGCTGCTAGCAAAAAGCTAGCAGCAATCAGTGTCAATTTTGAACGGCATTTCATGCGTAGGAGTATCTCCTTTAAGCGCGCAAGTGCTCCGCTTTAACAACCATTTGTAGGCCGTTTGCTAACTGAACACGTACATCTTCCTTATTGATTTCAACAATGGTCGCAGCCATGTTTCCTTTACCCATGTTCACATTTACTTCTTTGCCAGCGATGAATTCGTCAGCGTTCAAAGCGCGTGTTTCTACAGGCTTTTCTACTTTTGGTGCTTTAGGCGCTTGGCGACGAGGCTGTGGAGCTTTCTTCGCCTTAGGTTTCGCTTTGCCTTCTTCGCGAGCTTTTTGTGCTTGCTCTTTACGACGAGCCTGAACTTTAGCTTTGCTTTCTGCAAGTGTAGCTTTAGCGTGCTCAACGTGCTCTTCTTCTAGTGTGCCACACGCGTTGCCGTCTAGGTCAACACGCTCTGCACCAGCTTTTACGCCGTGCAGGTAACGCCATGATGATGTGTACTGTCTTAACGCTGCACGAAGCTGAGTCTTACTTACTTTTTCGTCTTCATTTAGACGTTCAGCAAGATCTTGAAAAATACCAATTTTAAGTGGCTTCGCTTCACCTTCTAAAGTAAAGCATTTAGGGAAACATTCAGCAATATATGCGATAACTTCTTTGCTGTTTTTTAACTTTTCAGTGTTTTCCATGTGGGTTCCTGGTTTTTGCGGTTTTCCGCGAGCATTAAGAAAATATTTTTACGTATTATAGAG
>NZ_MCYD01001281.1:0-1286 GCF_002876325.1 Vibrio sp. 10N.261.52.A1 | reverse complement strand
CCCATAAGCAATCAGACTAACAATGTATTAACAGTTCCAAGATAGGTTCGAACTGGATCAATGCCTTGATTTTCTTACATTTGCAGTGTGCCTATCAGTAAGAAATCGTTTTAAAGGACTGATTCAGATAACAATAAGAGTTAATCCAAGGATAAGATTATGAAAAAACTCTCAAAGATTATGTGCGCCGTCATTGCAGCTTCAGGCTTTGCTGCTGCCCCGTCAATCGCTGCAACCACTTATGTTGGTGCGAAAGTCGGGATGGGGTGGCTCGATAGTGCTTGTGTAGACAGTGTGAACTGTGAAGATGATTCCGTTGCCGGTGGTCTTTACGGTGGCTACAACTTTACCGATAACATTGCACTGGAATTAAACGCAGATTACCTAGGTGACTATGACACTAGTTTTAATTACAACGGGACAACTCAACGCTACAGTGATTCCATTATTGCAATATCGTTGAGCCCAATGTACCGATTAGCGATCAAACAAGAGTTTGATGTCTTCTTCAAAGCTGGCCCAGCTTACATCATGCACGACGATGAAGATGATGTGGTACTGGCTCTGGGTATCGGTGCTGAGAAACAGTTTGCCGACGACTGGGCTGTGAGATTGGAATACCAATACTTCGATGATTTTGACGATAAGATCATCCAAGACCTAAACTCCAACCTTGTCACTGTAGGTCTTAGCTACAATTTCGGCACAGGTAATACAACCGCATCAGCGGCTGCAGCTTCTGCGGCGGCTGTGACTCAAGCACCTTCTGAACCAATCGCAGAGCCAGAAACTGTGGTTGTTGAAGAGGAAGCTGAGGTGGTGGTTACCAAAGCGCAAACTGAGAGCTTCTCTCAAGGTACATTTGCGACTAACAGCACAGAGCTTTCAGACGAAGGTAAAGCCGCTATACAGCCAATTGTGGAAGTCTTACAAACATACCCTCAGTCTACTGTTAACATTGTTGGTCACACAGATTCAACAGGTGCAGCTGAGTACAACATGATGATCTCTAAGAAACGTGCGGCAGCAGTAGCAGCATACATCGAAGAGCAAGGCATTGAGTCAAGCCGCATTACCGCTTCTGGTGAAGGGGAAGAAAACCCAATCGCATCCAACGATACGGCTGAAGGTCGTGCACAAAACCGTCGTGTCGAAGCAACAATTCCAAGCTTCGAGTACCAAGAAGACGTTCAAGTTGAAGAGGTTATCGTAGAGACAGTGGAATAGTCGCATCCCGCCGCAATCACGATGTTTTCCTTAATAATAAGGGCGGAGCACTATTAAGT
>NZ_MCYD01001280.1:0-8380 GCF_002876325.1 Vibrio sp. 10N.261.52.A1 | reverse complement strand
CTCGAATCTCGAATCTTAGTACTGGTCTTCTGACCAACCATCGCTATCAGACATATCTGGTGCGCCAGCGATACTGTTCTCTTCGTCTGCCCATTCACCGAAATCAATCATCTGACATTGCTTACTGCAAAACGGACGGTGTGGGCTCTGTTCACCCCACTCAACATCAGTCTGACATTGTGGGCATTTAACGATGGTGATTTTGTTCGACATAGTGATTCTTAATTAGAGGGGTAATAAAACTGAGTTTAGGCTCAAGTGATCACTCAAGCCAAACGCTAAAGGGAATTAATCAGGTGCAGATAGCCAGCTCAAATTCGATATCTTGAGTACAGGCTTGGCCTGTTTCAAAGCTCATGAACTTAACAGCAAAGCGGTTTTTATGCCCTGAGATCATCGGGTAGGCACCGTATTGCATCGGTATGGATAGGCGAAGGATATTCGCTTCTTCAGCATCGCTCTGGAAGAAGCCAGCACGAGCGATTTGCTCTTTGAAATGGCCTGTCTCTCGAGTTAGCTTTAACCATAGCGTTAGCGCTTCATACAGAGGCTGTAGGCTATCCATCCACGCTTTGGCATCTCTCATCCTCTTATCAAGAGGGAGGTGTAACCAATAATGCAGTGCCGGTAAGTCAAAGCAGCACGAACCGCCTGGTAGATTAAAGCGTTGGCGAATCGCACTAAGGAAGCGGTCTTCCTTAAGTGATTGGCCAAAACGCTCCGCGTGCATTAAATCACGATAGATATTGCCAATGTCATTGAGCAGTGACGTAAGCATCTCTTGATCGACACCTTCAACGTCTAACCAGCTCTTGTAGGTTACACGTTGCTTCTCAAGATCTTTTGCAAGTTCGCTCTTGAGTTGGATCTGCTCGAAGATTTCAATCAGATCAAAGATAGAGCGGAAAAAGAGTTGATACTGTTGAGCATCGGAAAATGTAGAAGACAGGTGTAGCTGCCTCAAGAGCGATTCCACTCTTAGGTAGATGCGTGTTTTCTCATTTAGAGGATGTTCAAATTTGTGGGTGATCATCGAGCAAGCCTTCATTCAACATAGTTCTATTCTGACCCATCTACTGTACTGATTGCCAGATACTTTTTATGTAAATCTGTGATTTGCGGCAAAAGTTCTTGGTTTTTAGTATGGTTTTTAATCACGTCATCTGCAACTGCTAAGCGTTGTTCTCTTGAAGCTTGTGATTTCAAAATTGATGCAACTTGTTCCCTAGAAACATTGTCACGGCTCATCGTTCGTTCAATTTGCACTTCTGTAGGCACATCAACAATTAATACGCGATCCGTCATGCCTTGCATCTGGTTTTCAACCAATAGAGGTGCGACTAATAAACCATAGGGAGAGGTGACTTTAGACAGGTCACTGTCAATTTTGTCACGGATCATGGGATGAAGAAGATCATTGAGCCATTGTTTTTGCTCTGGGTCTGAGAAGATCAGCTCGCGCAGTTTAGATCGATTGAGTGTGCCATCTTCAAGCAAGATGGTTTCACCAAAATGAGCAGTAATCTGTTTTAGTCCATCACTGCCTAACGCAACCACTTCACGTGCCACGATATCGGCGTCGACAATATCAATACCAAAGTGTTCATTGAACAGGTTAGCAACGGTTGTTTTACCACTGGCGATACCGCCACTTAATCCGATAATGATTGCCATGGTTACATTCCTAATACTGAAGTGAAATACCAACCCATGATGTCGTTACCCCACATCAAGCTTACCCAACCAGCAATCGCAAGGTAAGGGCCGAATGGGAAGGCTTTATCAATGCCTTGCTGTTTCAAGCGCAGCTGAATCAAACCAAACACTAGACCAACAAGCGAAGACAGCAGGATGATCATCGGTAGATGCTGCCAACCCAGCCATGCGCCAAGTGCAGCCAGTAACTTGAAGTCACCGTAACCCATGCCTTCTTTACCTGTCAGCAGTTTGAACAGCCAGTAGACGGACCATAATGCGAGGTAGCCAGCCATAGCGCCGACTACTGAGTCTTGAAGCGATACTGGGCTGATATTAAATAGGGCTAAAGCGATACCAGACCAAACTAACGGCAAGGTAATCTGATCAGGCAATAGCATGGTGTCGAGGTCGATAAAAGTCGCGGTAATTAACGCAAAGGTGAAAAATATCAGTGCAATAGCGTAAAAACTGAAACCAAAGTGACTGGCAACAACTGTGCAAAGTGTCGCAGTCAGCAGTTCAACCAAAGGGTAGCGAGCGCTGATTGGATTAGCACAGCTGTGACACTTACCCTTCAAGAACAACCAGCTTAACACTGGAATATTGTCGACGATTCTTAATTGAGTTTTACATTTAGGGCAAGTAGAGCGAGGAACACTGAGGTTGAACTTACCTTCTGGCGCAGGAATTTTATATTGGGAGAAATACTCCGAGCACTCTTGTTGCCATTCGCGTTCCATCATAATAGGTAAACGATGTATGACGACGTTAAGGAAGCTGCCAATCAGAAGGCTAAAAATGAATGCTAATACCGGGAATAGCCAAGGATAGTAGTGAAATACTTCCATAGTGTCCTTTACCACTTAATCAAGATGAGTAGAGGTTTCTACTCATGGGTGTTTAGTTGCTTTTGGCTATCCTAACACACTCATAAGATTAAAGATCGGTAAGTACATCGCAACCACAAGACCACCTACGACGGATCCTAAAAACACAATGATCAGCGGTTCTAATATTTTGCCCAAATTATCGACGGTGTTGTCGACTTCAAACTCGTAAATCGAGGCGACTTTGTTGAGCATTTCATCAAGGTTGCCTGACTCTTCGCCAATCATCACCATCTGCAACATCATCTCAGGAAAGGCGTTGGTATTTCGCATTGCGATATACATTGGAATGCCTGCAGCGGTTTCGCGATGTACTTCGATGATTGCCGATTCATAGTGCAAATTACCTGCGGTTTTGGCTGTGGTTTTTAGACTCATGAGAATGGGGATACCAGAACCGAAACTGGTTGATAGTGTGCGACTGAATTTGGCAATGGAGGCTTTGGCCATGACACCGCCTAGAATTGGAAACCTTAACCCCAAGCGGCTGGTCGATAATCGAATCGAGTAGGAACGCTGACAGAGTTGATAGATAACTAAGGCTGCTAACCCTGCACCTACAAATGTATAAAAGCTGTATGCCTGCATCCAATGAGAAAGCTCTAGTACTTGCTGTGTAAACCAAGGGAGGTCGGCACCAAAGCCTGAAAACATCGACTCAAATTCAGGAATCACCATGGTCAGCATTAGATAAGAGACAGTGAGTGCGACAGTGACTACCATTGCAGGATAGATAAGCGCCTTGATGACTTTAGACTTGAGCTGTTCACTCTTCTCACGATAGGTCGCTAAGCGTTCAAAGACTTGCGCGAGGTTACCCGAGAGCTCACCCGTTGCGACTAAATCGGTATAGAGGTCATCGAAGTGACGACTTGCGGTTCGCATCGCTTTGGATATAGGTGTACCAGCTTCAACACCTTTACAGATGTGTGACAGGATAGATTTCATTTCAGCTTTGCGGTGGTTATCTGAGACTAACTTAATCGCCTGCACAATCGGGACACCTGTAGCTAACATAGTCGCAAGTTGGCGGGTCAATATGGTGATATCCCGAGACTTAACTCTATGGGTTAAACGCGTCAGTGCCGAGATGCTTTTCTTTTTGATTTTCTTTATCTGGATATGCTGATCTTTGAGCTTTTCACGTACTTCTAATTCGGTAAGCGCTAAGGTTTGCCCTGATACTTTTTTACCGGAGCTATTGATGCCTTTCCAGTGGTAGCTTTTTAATTGTGATTGCTTAGTTTTGCTGATCATTGAAGCTCCAATGGATTATAGGTATAGAACACGTTGCAGCTCTTGATAGCTTGTGGTGCCTTCAAGTAGCTTATCCAATCCTGACTCTTGCAGTGTGCGCATCCCTTCTCGGCGAGCGAGGTCTTCAACCTCCAGCGCATTCGGTTTGCTGATAAGGCTATTTTTGAGTTTGTCGGTGAATGGCATCACTTCATAAATTCCGACACGCCCAGAATAGCCTTGATTGCACTCGTTACACCCTTGTGGGTTGGCCTTGTAAATGGTTTTGCTGTTAGGTATTGAGTGACGCAGGAAGATGTCTGGTGAGTCGTCAATGACTTTGCATTGGCTACACAAGCGTCTTGCCAGTCGTTGGGCAATGATCAAGCTCAACGATGAGGCTAAGTTAAAGGGCTCAATCCCCATATGAGCGAGTCGGGTAACGGTTTCTGCCGCAGAGTTGGTATGGAGCGTTGAAAGTACTAAGTGACCGGTTTGCGATGCTTTGATGGCGATCTCTGCGGTTTCTAAATCACGAATCTCACCTACCATCACCACATCTGGATCTTGTCGTAAAAACGAGCGTAGGGCTTCAGCAAACCCGAAGCCGATCTTTGGCATCACTTGCACTTGATTGATGCCACACAGGTTGATCTCTACCGGATCTTCTGCGGTGGAGATATTGCGCTCTGTGGTATTCAGTACACGAAGGCCAGTATAAAGGGAGACGGTTTTCCCGCTGCCTGTTGGCCCGGTCATTAAGATCATTCCTTGCGGGCGTTTTAGTGCATTCAGGTATAACGCTTTTTGATCGTCGCTGTAACCGAGCTTGTCGATGTCGAGATTAGCTGCGCTGCTATCAAGTAACCTCAGTACAATTTTCTCACCCCACAAGGTTGGCAATGTGGAGACGCGCATATCAATCGCAAGTTCATCATTCAGGCGCAGTTTAATACGTCCATCTTGAGGTAGTCGGCGCTCGGCAATATCAAGCTTGGCGATAATTTTTAAACGGGCGGATAAACGTCGGCTTAGGTGAGAAGCGGGTTGCTGGATTTCAACCAATATACCGTCACAACGCAGGCGCACACGGTAGTGCTCTTCGTAAGGTTCAAAATGAATATCTGATGCGCCTTTACGTACCGCATCGACCAGTATCTGATTGATAAATCGGCTAACTGGAGAGTCGTCTTGGCTAAGGTCCTCAATCGACGCGAGCTCGTCGTCAGACACTTCAACTAGGTTAGCCAGTTCATCTTGGGTGATCTCTTTGCGTTTGGACTCTTGCCCTGAAATAGAACGGCCGTATAACTTGCGTATCGCGCCTTCCAGTTCTGAGTAATTGGCGACTGCCAGTTCTATCTGCAGGCCGGTAGCAAAACGAAAATCATCTTCAGCCTGTAAGTCGGTAGGGTCGGCTGAAGCCACTGTGAGCGTCGAATTAGAGACTGAGATCGGAAGTGCACGGTATTTGGTTATCAGCTCGCGAAGCCCTAATTGGTCACACAAAGCTTCATAATCTGTGTTGCTCAATTGAACTAACGGCAAGCCAAAGATGGCTTGTATATTGTTTGCTAGGGAGTCGCCTGTGAAGAGATCAAGAACAAGCAAAGCTTCAGGAGTTGAAATTCCTGAAGCTTGTACGTGTTCCGCCACGGCTTGTTCTTGAGTCAGGCTAATTAAATCAGCCTGACGGAGAATTGTAGGGAGGTTGGTTAGCATGTAGTTTAAGGATTTGTGTTAGCTGCAGGAGTGCAGGTTTTTGGAAGGATTGAATCATTTGCTGTTATATCAGTTGAGCTACAAGACCATGAGCCATCTGTAGTTCTTGATAGCGTAAGGTTTTTTCCTGCAACAAGACCGCTTGCTCCGCTGGCGACGGTTGCAAAGGTAAAATCTATACTTCCTGTTGCACCACTAGTGGTAAAACCAACGGAACCTAAAGGCATCGCTGGCACACCTAAATCACTTGGCGTTTGGCCTGTTTCAGAGTCATCTGGAAATGTTCCATTTTCAACAGCAAAAGCTTCTATATTTGTTTTCGCTCCAGTAAGCGTTGCTAAAACTGAAGCAACCTCGCTTTTCGCAACATATTTTTGATATTGAGGCATAGCTATTGCGGAAAGAACTCCGATTACCGCAACCACAATCATCAATTCAATCAGCGTGAAACCTTTCTGAGTTGTTCTTTTGTTCTTGTTATTCATTCTTTTCATTCCATTCTTTAGTTTGTTTCAGTGCAAGCACAAGATGGTAGAGAGAATAGAAGTCGAGATAGGGAAGTGGAATGGTGTTCAGGTGCGGTCGCGAGTGGTTTTGAATTTATTGAATTGCTGTTGCATATAGCACGCAAATTTATGCGATCAACTTAAATAACGCTTTGAAATACTGATAGTTAAGGCAATAAAAAAGGCACTGCTATCAACAGTGCCTTTAGGGAAACTATTTACTATTCAGTAAATTACGCTTTGAATCTCATTGATAGATCCATTGCTTTCAGGTGCTTGGTCAATGCGCCAACCGAGATGTAATCAACACCCGTTTCAGCGAACTCAGCGATGGTGTCTAACGTCACGTTACCAGAGTTTTCTAGTGCAGCACGGCCAGCGTTGATCTTCACAGCTTCACGCATCATGTCAGTGGTGAAGTTGTCTAGCATGATGATGTCTGCACCAGCATTGATCGCTTGCTCTAGCTCTTCCAGGCTCTCAGTTTCAACTTCAACTGGCTTACCAGGGTTTAGCTCTTTTGCTGTTGAGATAGCTTTTTCAATACCACCACATGCGATGATGTGGTTTTCTTTGATTAGGTAGGCATCGAAAACACCGATACGGTGGTTGAAACCGCCACCACAAGCTACAGCGTATTTTAGTGCACTACGCAGGCCAGGGATGGTTTTACGAGTATCTAGCAGACGGCACTCTGTGTGTTTGATTTTGTCAGCATAGATGGCGGTTGCGGTCGCACAACCAGATAGCGTTTGAATGAAGTTCATTGCGTTACGCTCACCCGTTAATAGTGCGCGTGCTGGACCGGTTAGGGTACAAAGCGTTTGGTTTGGTTCAACCTTATCGCCATCTTCTACGTTCCACTCGATAGTCACTTCACCGCCTAGCTGCTTAAATACCTCATCAGCCCATGCTTTACCACAGAATACGCCGTGCTCACGAGTGATGATGGTTGCGCTGTTGATCGCGTCAGCTGGGATTAGACTTGCCGTAATATCAGCCGCTGGATCTAACGTACCGCCTAGATCTTCTTTGATTGTTTCTGCGACTGCACGAGTGATCTCGAGAGGCAGTTGCTCTTTTAAGTAGTCAAGGCGTTGGTGGCTGTTATGTGTGTTTTTCATCGCAAATCTAATCTTGAAAGGGAGTGGGAATGGAATGATACTCTTGCTTAACTTCAAATTAAAGAGGCTAGCGCGACTGCTCTATGGGCAAGGTCACAATCTACTGTGCTAGCAAAAAAGAAAGAGAGACCAAGATGACGATCTGCTCCAAAGGATGGTACGAAAACGCTCGGCATGTTCCTTCTCCGTATTTTGACGCTCGACTGAGTGTCGATGATATCTCTCTGCTGGTGGTCCACAATATTAGCCTGCCACCGGGGCAATTTGGTGGGCCTTATATCGAGCAGTTCTTTACGGGTAATCTCGATCCAGCGGAACACCCGTTTTTCAAAGTGATTCATCAAATGGGGGTATCTTCTCACTGCTTGATTCGCCGTGATGGCGAAGTGGTGCAGTTTGTTTCTTTCCTTGACCGGGCTTGGCATGCTGGCCAATCGAGCTTTGCCGGTCGTGAAAGGTGTAATGATTACTCTATTGGTATTGAATTAGAGGGAAGTGACTTTGTTGCCTATACAGAGCAGCAGTATCACGCCTTGACTGAGCTAACTGAAACGTTGGTACTAAGCTTTCCTCAGATTACTAATGAACGTATTACTGGCCATCAATACATAGCACCTTTACGCAAAACTGACCCAGGTTTAGTTTTTGACTGGGCAAAATTTAAAGGCAAATTACGCTTCTAATTCCTCATATTCTTCATGGCTCTGCTAATTACAGAGCCTTGCTTAATCAACGCTTAGCATAACCACTTGTGAATTTTTGTTGTTGCAATGTAAAGAAAGTGGTTGGCGGGTGTGCGTCAATAAATCGAGAGTGTGACGAGCTTATCAAACACCTAGATATTAAAGCTTGTGAACAGAATTTCCCTCCCAAATGTGCGCTTGGTTCGATTTTTGACCGACTTAGGCTAATCTTTCTGAAATAATTCATTTTTATCCTGAAACTTTCTAGCACGAATACTCCCCAAAAGTATTAGCGCTGTAAATGGTAAGACCAATTTGGTTGCTGTTTTAAATTTCATTTGTTAAATCGTGGTTAATTCACACTGCGTTCTATGATGCAGGTCAATTTTACGCTGGACAGTGGCGTTTTAATTATGTTAATTTCTGCCCAACTTAAAATTGGTATTACCAATTGTCAGCGAAGAAAAAGAAGAACAACAAACTATGGCTTATCAAAGGATTCGTCAGCCAAAACTCTCCGATGT
>NZ_MCYD01001279.1:0-568 GCF_002876325.1 Vibrio sp. 10N.261.52.A1 | reverse complement strand
CCTCTCCCAGTTTACTTTTAGGGGGCACCTGAGTGACCGATTTATCTAACCACGCTTTGAACTCATTGAGCAGAGATTGAGTATTTGACTGGCGGGTAGCATATCGCTCTTCCCTCGTCTTATCTTTGAGTGCTTGTTCAACACGATAGAGCTTTTGGAACCAACTGACTGCCCACTAGATTTTACCCCCTTTACCTTGCTTGCCTTTTGGTTGGCTCTGCTCTGCCTCAATGAACTTGCGTCTTGCATGCGCCCAGCAACCCACCAACTTCGCCTCTGTCTTTTCATACGCTTTATACCCATCCACATGAAGGTATCCAGTGTAGTTTGACAGATACGCTTGAGGGCAGTGATGCCCCCGACTCCCTTCCTGGTAGTCGAACAAGACGATACCGGGGGCTTGCGCATTACCATCCCGGTATGGACCACACCCATACAACCAGATGTAACTTTTCTTTCTTTCGTCATCGAGCACGGTCAACGTGGTCTCGTCCGCGAACAGAACATCTGTAAGCGTCTTTAAATCGACTCATTCAATCCTTTCAATAACCGTCGTAACCTTTAACTT
>NZ_MCYD01001278.1:0-1252 GCF_002876325.1 Vibrio sp. 10N.261.52.A1 | reverse complement strand
CTGTAGATTTTTGTTATTGAGAGCATGTGGGTTGTTTGAAAAACGTTCAAACTGGATTTTTAGTTAGCCTATGTACAGAAATGATCAATCAGCAAAATTCATGGCTGTGGGCAAATAGTAGGCAAAAAGGTGAGCTGTTTTTCACAAAGTCGGCAGAGAAAATTAAAACTAGCAGAGCGAGAAAACGAAGAAAGATCGTTAGAAGGGAAAATAAAACACAATCTTCAGAAAGGAAAAAGCCCCTTTTCCTTTGAGAGAACCGGGGCTAGTTGGCGCGTCAGAGCCTGTGTGGAGATCATCGAGAAATGAACACATTTCCGACTCGCCGTTGCATTCTTACCGTAAAAATGAATAGCAGGTGAGAGATGAGAGAGCTAAACACTCACTAGTAAGTATGCTTGCCAGTTTCCCTTGCTGCATGGCTCACGTCTGAACACGAGCAGCAAGTTCAACCAATAACTATTGCAATAGTGACATTGCAGAGTTAGGCAATTGTTTTGCTTGAGCAAGTATTGAAGTACCTGCTTGTTGCAGAATTTGTGATTTGGTCATTTGCGTCGTCTCTTTCGCAAAGTCCGTATCTTTGATTCGGCTGTTTGAAGCGTCTACGTTCTCTTGAACGTTTGCCAAGTTATTAATACTGTGGCTTAGACGGTTCTGTTTCGCACCCAAATCAGCACGCTGTGAATCTACGTACTTCAATGCAGAATCAATAACGCTGATAGCGTTCTGTGAACCAGCAACACTTGTTAGACTGATATCTTGAACTGATGTTGCACGGCCTTCGCTCTTAATTCCAAGCTCAGATGCCAAGCCACCAGAGATTGACATAGCGCCAGCTAGATCTGGTTCTGCTACGAATAACTGTAAACGACCGTCATCAGTAACCGATGCATTTAGTAAGTCAGATTGACCATTAATGTAAGTCGCTAACTCTTCAATATCGTCACCCGCTTTAGTGTTGATATCTAGAACGATGTCTTCACCCGCTTTAGTTTTGAATTCAAACTTAAGATCGCTCGCTGTTGGCGGCACTTCCCAGTTCTTATCTTTCGCGTTTTCTGAATCGAACGTAGTACCCCCCATACGGTAGTCATCTGCACGGATGCTTGTCAGAGCCATGATCATTGCTTCACCAGAGTTAGAACCAATCTGGAATGAAGCTTCACCGAATGACCCGTTCAGTAGACGACGACCACCAAACGATGTGGTTTCCGCGATACGGTTAAGCTCATCTTGAAGTGCCATTGAC
>NZ_MCYD01001277.1:0-1701 GCF_002876325.1 Vibrio sp. 10N.261.52.A1 | reverse complement strand
TGCTATTTGGAATTATCCAAAAAGACAATCTTGCTTGGTGTCATTCCATAATGGGTACTGTTTCATTACTTGGGTATAAAGTTTACTTTCGAGGTGCGATCGCAACCAACGCCCGACGTTCTGGTATTCAGACTGCACAAACCATTTCTTTTCTACTCTTACAAACTGGCTCACGAATGGCATTACGGCAAAGTCGGCTAGGCTAGGGAAATCTCCAAACAAATAGTCGTGGTGGGCGAGCTTAGCCTCAAGTTCGCTGATAAAGGCTTCGCACAAGTTCCTACGTTGCTCGATGTCGTCATTACGATAGCGAACAGAAGCGCGATACTTCTCTAAGTGACCAATAAACTCATTGTCATTACGTTGAATAAGCTGGTGGATTTGCTCACTGAGCGAAGGGTTACTCGAACGTAGAAGATCTTGAGGATCGTTCTGTTGAAGCGCCCACATCATCACATCTAAGCTCTGCTCAATAACCTTTCCATCGGATAACACTAGAACTGGAACTGTACCTTTTGGCGAACTGGCCAATAGTTCACTAGGCTTGTCTTTGGTGACGATTTCTCTTAGTAGTACTTGTTGTTTCGATAAGGCGATGCCCATTCTTCCACGCATTGCGTAAGGACAGCGACGAAGAGAGTACAGGACGGGTAGAGCTGAAGGATTAGGCATTGTTGAGGTCATTGAGTTTGAAAAGTGTTGTACAGTGGTAAACAGATCGTGATGTGGGTAGAATACGCGGCTTAAAAATTATAAGTAAGTGAGCGACTTCAAAAATGAGCAGAAAAATTGAGTTATTAGCCCCTGGTGGCGATGTAGAAGCGATTAAAGCAGCCATCGTAGCCGGAGCAAATGCAGTTTATTGCGGTTTAGATACCTTCAACGCTCGTAACAGAGCTTCTAACTTGTCGTTAGATGAGTTGAACGGGGTAATCCGCCTTGCTCATGAATACGGTTGTGAGATCTTTCTAACGCTTAACGTTGTGCTGCTGGAGCACGAAACGAAGAGCATCACTAAGCTATTAAACCAGCTGGTGAACACCAAGGTAGACGGCATCATTGTCCAAGATTTGGGCTTGTTTAACTTAGTGAAGAAGCACTTCCCATCATTAGATGTTCACGCTTCAACTCAGTTAACCACACACAACGAAGGTCAGATTAAGTTCCTGTCTAAGATTGGCGCATCGCGCGTTAACTTGTCGCGTGAGTTGAACCTGCCTGAAATTAAAATGCTGACTGAAGTTGCACACGACCATGATGTACTGACAGAAGTGTTCGTACATGGCGCGTTGTGTATCGCGTTTTCGGGTCAATGTTACTCAAGCTCAGTAAGTGTGGGTAACTCAGGCAACCGCGGCCGTTGTAGTCAAGCGTGTCGTGATGAATATGAAATCACGAATGCGGGTAACCGTTTCCCACTGAACCTAAAAGATAACTCTGCCTATTACGATTTGCCAGAACTGGTAGACGCAAAGGTAGACTCGCTTAAAGTCGAAGGTCGTATTAAAGGCGCACACTACGTTTACACCGTGGTAGATACGTGGCGTAAGCAGATCGATAGCTTTGTACAAGAAGGTTTATTGCTTGAAGACGATTCTAACCTACACAAAGTTTTCAACCGTGAATTCACGAACTCTTTCCTTAAGGGCAACCTAACGAAAGACATGTTCATCGATAACCCTCGTGATAACAGTATTAACT
>NZ_MCYD01001276.1:0-981 GCF_002876325.1 Vibrio sp. 10N.261.52.A1 | reverse complement strand
CGGCTCCTCTTTTTCTTTTTTAGTTCCTCAAACACTCTCATGAAACACTGGCTATCTTCTTTTGCTGTTTAAACGAAACTGCTGTGGCGTGACATCGAAAGTCGCTTTGAAGGCTTTAATGTAAGAGGAGTCGTTTTGGTAACCCACTTGATCAGCAATACTTTGTATTGAGTCATCTTCGTCTAGCAGAGACAGTGAGTAAATCAGTCGTATTTGTTGGCGCCACAGCTGAAACGAGGTGTTGAATTCTTTCGCGAATAATCGCGACAAGGTTCGCTCGGATGCACCTACTTTTTCTCCCCACGCCTTGAGCGACAAATCTAAATTTGGCTCATCAGTGAGGGCCTCAAATATCAACTTCAAGCGCCTGTCTTGAGGCAACAACAGCTGAAATGTCTGTACGTTGTCTTTCATTATTTGGTCGTGCAATACGGACAGTAAGCGAGACACTTCTTCATCGCTCACCAATCCTTCACACTGTCTGCGAATTTCTTGTAATAGCTCGTTTAGAAAGGGAGTAAGTGCAATGGTTCGAACCTCTGGCTCATACTTCGTTCCAAAGGCTGGGTTAAGGTAAATACCAACAAACGTGGTATGGCTCAATGCGATAGATTCATGTGAAATACCGGCAGGGACAAACAAAGCCGATGTGTGCGGCACCAGGTGTTGATAGTGTTCTGTTTGAGTTTGTAGTAAACCTTTGAGTGGAAAGATCACTTGATGCCATGTGTGTTGGTGCATCGCATCGATGTAACCTTTCGGCATGTCGATAGTCTTAACGAGCGCGGGCGAATTTGGATTGGCGGCCATCATCTTGTTGGAGGTGACAGCTCCAGTACGAGAATTGATTTGGCGGGTTAGCATGGTTAAGTGTCCTTATGTCCCTATTCTGACGCGGCGACCCTAGGCTATCATGCTCGGCAGATAGAATGAAGCCGAGAGGACACGCGCATGCGCTTTCAAGTAGAGATATCCAAACAA
>NZ_MCYD01001275.1:0-2161 GCF_002876325.1 Vibrio sp. 10N.261.52.A1 | reverse complement strand
CTATCTATAGTTAAATCTAAAGCAATTATTCTAATGAATATGTGGACGCAATTTGAAGCAAGTTAACTATTTTGAACAATCGATAGCTCTCCTAAGTGAACGTCTCATAAAGCTACCTCCGATTTTTCTGTCGATACAAAAAACGGCGCTCAATGAGCGCCGTTTTGTTAACTATGTAGAATGCTATTAACTAAGTGGTCTTAGGTAGGCAAGGAAGCGTTTCTCTGCGAATTTGAAGATCGCAATGATGATAAACGTTAGCGCCATGTAGAACAGACCTGCTGTTAGGAATGACTCAAATGGAGCGTAGTAACGTGAGTTAACCAAACGCGCTGCGCCTGTTAAGTCCATAATGGTTACGATACCTGCTACCGCAGAGCCGTGAAGCATGAAAATAACTTCATTACTGTAGGCCGGCAGTGCACGACGTAAAGCACTTGGTAAAATGATACGACGGTAAGTCTTCGGTGTACTCATGCCGTATGCTTTTGCCGCTTCCACTTCACCTTTAGGTAAGCCGTTGATTGCACCTCGGATAATCTCAGCCGTGTAAGCAGAAGTATTCAGGATGAATGCCACCAAAGCACAGAACCAAGCGTTTTCCCATAGTGTGTCTTTCACTGGGAAGAACTGATCCATGCCGTAATAAATCAAGTAAAGCTGTACCAGTAATGGTGTGCCACGGAAGAAATAGATGAACGACCACGCAGGTGCGTTAATCAACATATTGTGGCTGTTACGAGCGATAGCTAATGGTATGGCAACAAACAAGCCAATAATCAAAGCGACGCAAACCATCCAAGCTGTTGTCCATAGACCACCAAGGTAAATCGGCAGGCTTTCAATTATCAATGAAAAGTCCATAACTACCTCGCGTGGATACTGAATTTGCGTTCAACAAGTTTAAGTAAACCAGTCGATACACTAGTGAAGAACAAGAAGATAAGTGCCACTGCCATGTAGAAAGTAAATGGCATTTTGGTTGAACCAGCTGCTAATGCGCTAACACGCACCATATCTTCTAGGCCGATAATGGAAACCAATGCTGTGGTTTTAAGTAAAACCAGCCAGTTGTTACCAAAACCAGGTAAGGCGTGACGAATCATTTGTGGTAGTAGAATACGACGGAAAGCTAATACAGGGCTCATGCCATAAGCCTTTGCTGCTTCCATTTCACCGCTGTCGACAGCCATGATAGCACCACGAAACGTTTCTGCCATGTAGGCGCCAAAGATGAAGCCTATGGTTAAGACACCAGCAACAAATGGGCTGACATCAATATAATCTGGTAAGTAAGAAGTCCACTCATGGTTAGGATCACTGGACGTGAACCACTCATTGAGCCACTCATTGATGGAATACAAACTGTTGTTTAAAAGGATCTGTCCACCAAAGAAAATCAGCATCATCAACACGAGATCGGGAATGCCTCGAATGACGGTTGTGTATAGAGTTGCAATAGCACGAGCCCAGCGATATGGCGCAAGCTTTGCCAAGGCTCCTAACATACCGAGCACCATAGCTAAAATGAGCGACAGCAAAGCAACTTCGATTGTAAGCAACGCCCCTTTCAGGATCGATACTTCATATCCTTGTAAATCAAACATAATGAATTCCAACAGAACTGCGAAAAAGTTGGTAAGACAGGGAGAGGATTGCCTCTCCCTTAAGAATTGACGCTAGAGATTACTGACCGTATACGTCGTAGTTGAAGTATTTAGCCGCAATATCTTGGTAGATGCCTTTTTCACGTAGAGAAAGGATTGCTGCATCTAGCTTCTTAGTTAGGTCTTTGTCTTGCTTACGTAGAGCAATACCAAAACCTTCACCGAACCACTTAGGATCTGTTAGTGATGGACCAACAAACTCGTACGCTTCACCGCCCGCTTTGTTCAGTACACCTTCTTCTAGAGCAGAAGCATCACCTAGTACAGCGGCAACACGACCGTTTGCTAGATCAAGGTAAGCTTCGTCGAAAGAACCGTAACGAACGATTTCAACCGTGTCGCCGTAGTTGTCTGTTAGGTATTTATCGTGAGTTGTTGCACGTTGAACGGCAATTTTTTGACCACTTAGGTCATCGAAGTTAAGGCCTGCGCCTTTCTTAGCGATGAACTTGTTTGGGATAAGTGCATATTTACCAGTGAAGTCGATTTTCTTC
>NZ_MCYD01001274.1:0-3175 GCF_002876325.1 Vibrio sp. 10N.261.52.A1 | reverse complement strand
CTTATGTAGGATAGGCCCGTAGTGAATGAACCAACGATAAATCGTGGAGCGATTAACGAAGACACCTCGTTCGGACAACATATCACTGAGGTTTGCATAGCTCATTGCGGTAGTGCCATACCAACGGACACACCACAAGATAAGTTCGGGGGTGAAATGTCGCCATTTGAATTCAGACTTGACCATAACGTATTGCTCAGTGATGAATCATAGTAAAAGTCTGGCGGCTCGTGAGGTTTTTGCAACAAGCCCGTTTTAAGTGTAATTCAGGGCAGAATTGGTGAAGAGAGTCGTGTAAAATATCGAGTTCACACATCTTGTTGTTTGATTATTGATTTTTGGCGAAACCATTTGATCACATGACAAGATGTGTTTCTACCTTAAGCTAATGATTTTTATAAAAATAATTAGGGGATTCCTCAGTGTAAAGCACCCTAGTAGGTTGAGTCTCTTTGTTTTCGGCCGTAGGACGCTCAGGCGACACCGTCGCCGGTTCAAAATCTCCCTAGGGATAGGCTTCGACTTAACAATAATAAAAGTTGCCCTGCATTGGAGCGGGGCCTTTTTTTACCCACAAAAGACTCTTTACCCTTGGCATTTTTGCTTTCCACGGTTGAACAACACTTTGATTTTCATTTTCCTTCATAGAATTGGTCATTGATGTATACAAAAGAAATCAACATGAGATAAGAAAAAGGTTTTCTACCATGACAAAAGTAACTTTGTACTTACTTCCGCGAGGGAACACTCATCACACTGGCCCCGACTTCTATAAATTCATCGATTCAACTTACAAAAAGGAATTGGAACTGCCTTCTGAGCTGATCCAAAAAGGGGTAATTCTAACGTTCGGTGATGGCGAAGATTCGTATCATGTGTGTATCCAAGAAATCCACTATCTAGTGAATGAAGCAATAACTGAGGTGCTGTGTAGCTACTGCAACAATGATTTTAATAAAATGGGTATATTCGGTAAAAAAGAATTCTTCGATGCCTTTATAAAGCGGCTGGTGGCTGACCATTGGGTGGTTTCAGACGACAATTAAACGAAAAAAAAGAACCCGAGACACATCGGGTTCTTTTTTTTAATAGGTAACCATACTTAGTGACTATATCGACTTTCTGTGATTTTCAGTCTCTTTAGCTTACTTGAGCCAACTTAGATGAAATGAAAGCGGCAAGCTCATCTAATTCTCCATTAACCCACTGGTTAAATCTCTTGGCTCTCAATAGCTTTACACTGTCGATTAATTCACTTTTTGATAACTTGATATTATGCCCAGTTTCCAAGCGGCTCATCAGACTGTAGAAGTGTTCTGATTCAATTATTGTCTCACCATAAGTGAGTTTCTTAAGATGGCCTTGCACTTTATGTAGCGCTTCTACAGCAACATCTTTATTGGCATTTAAATCCATTGAAACTAAGTGAGCAATACGGTCTATGTGGTGTTCATCGTCATAGGCAGATATTGTGTATTCAGATTCTAATAATTTAAATTTTCGGTAATTCGCGAAACGTCTAGTTGTATGTGTTACATATTTAAACAATAGGTCATCGCGGAGTGCATCTACGAGTACGTTACGTTTCATCTCATCTGCTAACGCAAACTTGTTGACCAACGGGTTCATTATCGTTGGAGCATTCTTTTTGCCTTCCTTGAAGGTTGAACCTGTAGCTTCTATCATCTGTTTCTCATCACAGTCAATTACGGCCACGTAGTTACCATCTTGATTCTTTGTGAATGAAATATAGTACCCGCACAAATTGTAGTCTTTGGTAATCTTTTTATCATTGCGCATCACCAAATCACCTGGTTTGCATTTATAGATTTCCAACGCAGCTGTGATGTCATTATGAAGCTTTTTATCACTCCCATCGAAAAACATATGTTCAGCAATTAAAGATAGATCCAAAGACTCATACCCTACTCGCCTCACACGCAGACACATGTAGAAGAGGAGTAACAGAGGGTCACCAACTGCAATCTGTTTGGGTAAAGTGAAAAATACTTCTTTCTTAGCCAGAATTTCGATTAGTTTGGGATGAAACGTATAGAAGAACAGTGTCGGCTTTACTTCCACGCCGTTCTCATTGATAACGGGGGCGAGTTTTGAGTTGGTTTCCAGTTCAATAATGAACTGGAAGTCTTTTTGCGTGAACAGTTTCTGAAGTTCTTCATCTACAATCACACCGTCTAGATCGGTCCACTCATAAACTGTGTGACGTAATTCTTGAATTTGTTCTCTTATGCGATCACGAGTCTGACCGTTGTCACTCAGACCACGTAGATACAAAATCTCTTCTAGTTTTGCAGCACACTCAGTATTTTCGAACGGACGCGAAAACCGCTTAGTTTTCATTGCTCGGGCGTTATATGCGATAGCTAACGACAATAGTGCCATTAAGGTTTGGATAGCACCTTTAGTCGATACTTGTTCATGCCCTTTTGCAGCAACCGTATAATTACCACCTTTTGGATGCTTGAATTGGACAAGCGCTTTAGGGCTACCATTCCTCTTGTTTGGAGCCAGTGCTATGTACTCAGTAGGTAAGATTTGTTTGTCATAAGGCATACCCTTTGGAAGATAAGGTCGCAGATCAACATCCTGTTGAGATAGAGATTTCTTCTGAAGAGCATTTTTGACACTTTCACGATTAGACTTTTTATTGCCTTTGGGACGATTGCGATCCGTTAGGGAGTCACGATCAGCAATTATAGCTAGGTCAACTTTTTTAGCTAAGGTGTAAATATTTGAAGTAGACCGTTTTTGACCGTTATGAGTGACTTCATGTAAGACTAAGAACCCTAATTTCTTAAGCTCCATCAGAGTACGTCGAAGGGTTGCAGGTTTAATTTCATAACGTGCCTCTACGCCTTCTTGAAATACTTTATTGGCTATGCCACTGTGTGATTTAGCTAAGGCGATCAGGTGTTGAGCAATAGTGCGTTGTTTCAAGCCTAAACTCATGTCCTGAATTGTATCAAATAACTCAACATCAGCTGGGTCGAAAAGAAAAAGAGTAAAACGCCTTTTCAGGTCAATTTTTTCTAGCAATTCAGGTGAGATATCGTTGAGTTCTATCGGCATGTGCTCTATCACTGTTTTTCATGATGCTTTAATCATAACTGTTGAACAAGAATAAGCAACCCTATCATGATCATCCAGATTATTT
>NZ_MCYD01001273.1:0-788 GCF_002876325.1 Vibrio sp. 10N.261.52.A1 | reverse complement strand
AACATGGTAACGCGCTTCAACGCCAAGATTTAAATCTACACCTGCACCGATCGACTGACCCGCAGCTGAGTAGTATTCACTGTTAAAATCCGCACTCTTATAGCGCAGTGTTGCACTTGGGTAGAACTCCCAATCGCCAGTTTCGTACTTCGCTTTCGCACGCAAATTGCTGTGAAGGTTGAATTCACTATCACTCATGATTTCCGTTTCAACCGCCCACTGTTCGTCCAACTGGTATGTCAGTTGTCCACCAAAGTCAGCGGTATCACCTTCAATTGCGTTCTGTTCAGAGGCTGGGATATCAATAAAGCGCATTCGAGATATGGCATTGAAAGACCATTTTTCATCTTCAGTTTGATATAGGTAAGCGCCCATTTCCGTGCCATCAATGAACACGTAGTCGTTTTTAAAGAACAACATCGGAACAAACGAACTTACTGTCTTATCACCACCAGACGTGTCATACGGGATACTGGCAGTACGGAACATTGCCGCAATGCCCCACTCTTGCTCTTCAGCAGCCCACGCCACGCTATTCGCTAAGAAAGCGTTACTTAATAGAATCGTCCCATACGAGATGAGCTTCGGTGAAATTTTGCGCTTCATTCTTGTTTAATTACTCTTTGTAATAAATTTTGTGGTACTGGTTAGACATTTATTGACCATTGTAGCCAACAAATTTTAGGTTTGATCGGAATAGACCGTTACAATGAAGAATATTCTCGGTTAAATGAAAGTATTGTGAAAGTCTCAGAATTACAAAACATTATAGACCACTTACCCAACTG
>NZ_MCYD01001272.1:0-5098 GCF_002876325.1 Vibrio sp. 10N.261.52.A1 | reverse complement strand
GGTCATGACTACGAAAAAACACATGAGCGAAGTTCCTATGATTCAAAGGGTAGCTGCTTATCTTGCAATTCTAGTGGGCTACTTTTTCTATTGTTATAACTTTGTAATTATTGACTACGTACGCCCATACATCGTTGATGCGTATGATGGCATTAACTTAGCGGATACCGCTCAGTTCTATACATGGCAGTCGGTTGGTGCGCTTATTGGTGCTCTAAGCTGTGCATGGGTGGCATCAAACTTTGGTAAGAAATCGACTCTTATTGTCATCACTGCACTGAACGGCGGCGCAACGATCATCAACATGATGTTTACTGACTACGCAATGTGGGCAGCCATGCGTTTCATCATCGGTATTTCTTTAGGTGGTTACTTCACAGTAGCAGTAAGCCTAATGATCGGCCTATTCACGCCAACGGTTCGCGGCAAGTTGACGGCATTCGCTTCTTCTATGTTCTCGGTAGCTTTAATGGCGATGGGTGCTTACGCAGCGTTTATCTCTAGCATTGACGCACCGTGGCAGAGCCTAATGTGGGTTGGTGGCATCCCTCCTCTAGCAGCGGCAGCACTGATGATCTTTATTCTTCCGAGCGACAAGAAAGTGATCGCTTACGGTGAAGAAGATCAAGCAGAAGCTGAAGCATCAAATGCACCTGCGAAGAAAGGTTCTTGGGGCGAGATGCTTAGCGCGCCATACCGCAAGCTAACCATCACTTGTCTATTGCTAGCAGGTCTTAACTTCTACGGTTACCAGTTCTTCTCAGGCTTCGTGACAACGTACCTAAAAGAAGTTCGTCAGTTTGACGGCGCGACCATCGGCATCATCTTCTCTATCTCGGCATTCGGCTCTCTATTCGGTGCTTGGGTATGGGGTGCAATCGCAGATAAATACGGTCGTAAGGTAAACGCATTCGGTTTCATCCTTGCAGGTGTTATGGCTTCAGTATTCTTCGTAGCTCCAAGCGACGTGATGATCGGCAGCCTAAACATGCTGGCTATCCTCGGTCTTATCTACAACTTCGGCCTATCAGCTTCTGCAGTATGGGGTGGCTACTTCTCAGAACTGTTCCCAGCTCACCTACGTAGCTTCGGCGCAGCTCTATTCCACGGTGGTCGTATCATCGGTATGTGGGCACCAATGGTGTTGGTATTCATCCAAGAGCGCAGCGACCTTGCAACAGCAATGTGGGGCTCACCGATTGTATGGATTGTGGCAGGTCTACTGTGGCTATCTCTACCAGAAACATTGAAAGGCGGCATCTTCGACAAGAGCAAAAAAGCGGAAGCAGCTAAGGCTTAATCCCCTTTCGCTAAAGGTCTTTCAAGACAACGAATAAACACTATTCCGGCTGAACAGTCAGCCGGTAACAAAATCCAAATCGAGTCCTGTTCCGAATGTTGACTCGACAACAAAAAGAGAATCAATTATGTCTAAATATCAAGAAGCTAAACGCATTGTTCGCGAATACTTTGATGCAATGGAAAACGCAACTCATGAGAACGTTGCTGAAGTACTAAAAGCACACACTTCTGAAGATTACTTGTGGCGCGGTGTTTACCCATTCCGTGAGCAAGAAGGCGCTCAAGCGGCAGCTGACGTGTTCTGGGCTCCAATGATGAAATCAATGACTCGCATGCAGCGTCGTCAAGATATCTTCATCGGCGGTAACAACGAAATCAACCCAGATGAGATTTGGGTAATGAGCATGGGTCACTTCATGGGTCTATTCGACGCTGAATACCTAGGCATGCGCCCTACTGGCAAAATCATGAACGTTCGCTACGCAGAATTTAACTGTGTTGTTGACGGCAAAATCACTAAGACAGGTCTATTCCTAGACCTACTAGGCATGATGGACCAAGCGGGTTGCTACCCACTACCACCATCAACAGGCAAGCACTTCGTATACCCTGGCCCACGTAACCACGACGGTCTACTGTTTGAAGATGCAGCACCAGAAGAAGGCGTAGCAACGCTTGCTCTAGTGAACAAAATGGTTGATGACCTATCTGCACTTAACGACAGCGGCGCTATGGGTTGCCCACCAGAAGTGCTAGAGAAGAGCTGGTCTAAAGACATGATCTGGTACGGCCCATGTGGTATCGGTGCATCTTACACCATTCCTCGTTACCAGAAGCAACACCAACTTCCTTTCCGTAACAACCTGAAAGACAAGAAGTTTAATGGTCACGTTTGTCGCTTCGCTGAAGGCAGCTTCTCTTGCTTCTTCGGTTGGCCAAACCTATCAAACACACCAACAGGTGGCTTCCTTGGCATGACTGGTGGCGAAGTTCGCGCAGACATGCAAGTGGTTGATGTTTACTACCGCGACGGCGACAAGCTATCTGAGAACTGGGTACTGATCGACCTTCCTTACTGGTTGAAACAGCAAGGTCTAGACGTGTTCGAACGCACTTCTACTATCATGAACCCAACGCTGTAACCCTGCCCTATTGCCTGCCTAGTTCTTACCTACGCTAGGTAGACATGACTGCCGAGGGCTCCTTCTCGCCCTCGGCAACTTGCTACAAATCTACTTATCTCACTAAGAAAAGTAGATCAAACAAAGACAAGTAGATCTATCAAAAACACTGAGATCTACCCAAGAAAACGAGCTCCACCCAAGATTATCAACTTGTGCCTCACGGATGGGCACACCCTGCCAAACCATTACTAATATAACGGGCTTGAAAGCACGGTGGCTTTCTACGGCCTGAATAAAGAGAATTACAATGAAAAAGTCGATTCTTTCTGCAGTGATCCTGACAGCAATGACTTCAGGTTCAGCTTTTGCTGCACACACTTTTACCAATGACGCGGGCGATAGCCTAACACTAGATGGTCGTTTTGACGTTCGTTACCATGATAAGGGCGGCGATCACAACGGCGAATGGAACAGCGGTAGCTCTCGCTTTGGCCTAAAAGGTCAAATGGGATTAGACAACGGTTGGACTGGCTTTGGCCATGCCGAATGGGGTTACAACTCTGGTGCTAACGGCGACAATATTTACGACCGACTTCTATACGCTGGCATAGAGCACGATAAGTACGGCAAGATTGCAGCAGGTACTAAGCAGTGGTCTACCTTCTACGATGTCGCTTGGTTTACCGATATGGGCCGTGTATTTGGTTCACGTGGTTCTGGCTACTACAACCTGTCTGACTGGGGTATTGCTTCTGGTACAGGCCGAGCAGAAAACTCAATTACATACCGTAACAACATCAACGACAACTGGAAGTACGGCTTCACTTACCAAACCACTCGCGAAGATGTTGGCTTAGCTGATGGTAAAACAGCAACACTGAAAAACGGTATGGGTGCATCAACGCTATACACGGTTATGGATGGCCTAACCATTGGTCTAGCTTACCACCAGAATGAGTTCGATGATGTTGACGCAGGCGTTCAAAACATCAAAGATGGTGATACACAACGCATTGGTCTATTGGGTGTGAACTACACCAATAACGGCTTATTTGTTGGCTTCACTTACAGCCAAGGTTCGAACTGGGAAACCACCAGCAAGGCAGAATTCTACGACCACCGTGGTGCTGAATTCTTCACTTACTACCACTTTGAAAACGGCCTTCGCCCGACCTTTAACGTTAACTACTTAACAGATACAGACGACAATGCAAACGGCTATGAGCGTCAGTTGATTATCCCTGGTCTTGAGTACCACTTTAAGAAGAACAAATTCTTAGTGTGGACCGAATACCAGTTCGATAATGGCAACGACAAAGCAGTAGGCAATCACTATGAAAACAGTGATGACCAGTTTGCTGCTGGTATTCGTTACTACTTTTAATCACTGATTAAAGCGTTAAATTAACGCGACTCAATAAATATCTAATCAAGCTCTGCGTATATCTATTCTATATACGCAGAGTTTTTGGGTTATACCCAGTGCAATACCCAACAACGTCAATTAGCCCTTATTTTTCATACCACTCTAACGCATAGACTTTTTGAATACGTACCTATCTATGGTATTCTCTAGGTTGTTACTTGGTTAAAAAGCATGGTCTATGAACTCTCCCAAAAACGCCTCGGCGTCAAAAACAACTGTCACTTCAAAAGATGTCGCTAAACTGGCTGGCGTTTCTCAATCCACCGTTTCTCGTGTATTTGTTCCGGGCAGTTCGGTTTCAGAAAAGACCAAGCAAAAAGTATTCGAAGCAGCTAAAGCCCTCAACTATCGCCCTAATGCTTTTGCGCGAAGCCTGACTACTAATGAATCTAAGTTAATTGGTTTGGTCTTTCCTGATGCTGACTACCCAATTCACATGAAAACCCTACAACTCATCTCTACCGAGTTACAAAAGCAAGGGTATTCAGCGGTGCTTATTCCGTGGCAAGTGGATGCAAATGACAACCACTCTATTCCTAACATCTTCCAATATCGTGTCGATGGTGTGATTGCGGCCTCCGCAACGTTCAACAAGTCACTGTATGAAGAATGCGAAGAGTTCGACATCCCGATTGTTCAGTACGCTCGTGTGGTAGAAGGCACTAAGAGTAGCCATGTCGTCAGCGATAACTACGCAGCAGGACAAGTTGCCGCTCAGCACTTTCATAATGTAGGCGTAAAATCAGCTGTTTACCTAACCGGTAATGTGCCTACTTACACCAACGGGGAACGTGAAGCAGGTTTCTGCTCTGAGTTCGAAGATCTAACAGGCAAGCAAGCTCGCGTTATCGAGGCCGATTACGACTATCTTGATGCACTAGATACCATTCGCGCTATGTTCTCAGAGTCATCAAAGCCAGAAGCGATATTCTGCGCAACAGATAACCTAGCGATGGCAGTGATGGACGTAGCTCGATTGGAGTTCAACCTGCGTATTCCGGAAGATCTTCAAGTCATTGGCTTCGATGATATTCCGCAAACGCAGTGGCTTAACTACCAGCTCACGACGTTCAAGCAGGATTTCAAACGCCTTGCTCGTGAATCAGTGAAAATTGTCGTGAGTCAGATTCAAGACCAAGATACTAGCCTAGTAAAACTGATGGTTCCGGTGAAGTTTATTGAGAGAAAAACGACGCTCAAGTAATACCGACTCAAAGATGTATTCCAACAAAAATCCCGCTCATAC
>NZ_MCYD01001271.1:0-538 GCF_002876325.1 Vibrio sp. 10N.261.52.A1 | reverse complement strand
GTTTTCATCAATGCTATCGCCAAGTTCGCTTTTACAATCTGATTGGTTGGTTCTTCTTTCAACACTGGCGCTAATGTTTCAATCGCCTGCTGGTACTCACCGTTAGCCATCTGGATCATCGCGATGTTGTTCTTAACCACTACATCGTTATAACCACGTAAGCGTGCCAGATTCAGCTCTTGATATGCTTTCTCATACTGACCAATTTTTGTGTATGACACGCCGAGTAATACGTGAATTTGACCAGCTCTGTTGCCAGCCTCGACAGATGCGATATAAGCAGCTATCGCACTATCCGTGTCATTTTTGGCATCGAATACTTGCCCTTCTAACTGATAAAGGTCTGGGTTTTCGATGCCCTCTTTTTTCAGGTGTTGAGCGTAAAAATCTGCGGATTCGATGTCACCTTTATAGAAGTACGCCCACGCTAGTTTCTGTTTCACCACTGGATCTTGGGAGCCTTGCTCAAGCTGAGATTTGTAATGGTTAACGAGACCGTCGTAGTTTTTGACCTTCTCCATACTTGTCACCTCGGCAA
>NZ_MCYD01001270.1:0-3886 GCF_002876325.1 Vibrio sp. 10N.261.52.A1 | reverse complement strand
TGAATTTCTCTCGTTTGTTCACACTTTCAGATCTACCATAACCTTCAGCCCAAATGTGCGTGATGGTTAAATAAGGTCCATCATTTGTTTTCTTACATTCACTATATATCTACCATCAAGCCATTTTCCTCTTGCCAAAAGCCCTCATAAGGAGACGCAATGCATGACGCCATTGTTGGCAGAGAGAAAAAGGTGGTTAACAGTAAAATAGCTAGAGCACGGATTTTAAACATAGTGTTTCCCTTCAGATCCATATAACCCCCTACCTTAAACTACAAAAAAAACAGGGGTTGTTTATTGGCTATCACTTGCCGGATGACGACTTACAGAATCATTACTCACTCAATAAATCAGCATCCGGACTTTTAATAATAATGCCTTTTAAATCAACCGTGTCAACGCCACTACCCCCATACAGATCTCATTTTTACTGGAGCGATGTCTAAGGCCGCTAAACACCTCGAGTACACCTTATCTAGGTTATAATTTAATTTGAAATACATTTGCTCCATACGCTTGGAAATATCTTTAATTCGATAGAGTAACGATGTCAAGGTGTTGGTTCGAGTGGTGTTAGGTACATTACTCTTTTCATAACAATACCCAGACTTAGTCACAGTGCGTAAATGGTGTGAAAATGATTTAAAAGAAATTGCCCGGAGGGGGTAGGTAGATGTTATGAGTGAAGACGAAATTAACAATAATCTCTATCTGAAATTTATCTAACTAAGGGGAAATACAATGTGTATAGAACGCTATTTTATTATCGCCATATGGTTTTTTTTGTCGACATTCAACCCTGCCATGGCGTCAGGAATCAGTTCATGCAATAACGATATAGAAAATGACATCTACTCTTCTGACTATTTCTCCTCTAACTTGATTTTATTTCCAAAGGAATTATCCCCGTGATCATTGAAGATGCTTGATTTTCAATGAAATCAGGATCATGCTACTCACCATGAAAATGGTACTAACTCCTGAGCAAAAAGAACAACTCGAACAGATGCACAATACTGAGCGTGATCGTCGAGTATGCGACCGTATAAAAGCTGTACTGCTAGCTTCCGAAGGTTGGAGCCCGACTATGATCTCTCAAGCCCTTCGTATCCATGAATCTACAGTTGCTCGTCATCTTAGTGATTATGCTCTATCTGAAAAACTTAAACCTGAGAATGGCGGGAGCCAGAGTCTACTTTCTGATACTCAGACGATTCAGCTCATCGAGCATTTGACTGAGAAAACCTACTTTCATACGCGTCAAATCATTACTTACGTCGAAGCTGAATTCGGTGTGAGCTACACCGTTTCTGGGATTAATAAGTGGTTACATCACCACGTTTTCTCATACAAAAAGCCCAAAGGTGTACCACATAAGCTAAAGCCTGAAGAGCAGCAAGCATTTATCGAGTATTACAACGAGGTACTTAAGCCCAAGGATGCGCCTGTACTTTTCATGGATGATGTTCATCCAACTCAATCAACAAAACTTAGCTGTGGCTGGATCCGTAAGGGACAGGATAAGCTAATTGAAACGACAGGTAGCCGTACTCGAGTGAATCTAATCGGTGTTCTGTCATTGAAAAACATCAGCGCAACGATCACAGATACTTATGAAACGATAGATAGCGAGAGTATTGTTCGCTTCTTTTGGAAATTCAAGAAAGAGCATTATCCACTAGAGCAAACCGTGCATATTGTGCTTGATGGTGCGGCTTATCATCGGTCTGAAATGGTTAGGAATGCGGCAAAAGTACTCAATATAGAGCTTCATTACTTACCCCCATACAGCCCAAACTTAAATCCAATAGAGCGGCTTTGGAAAATCATGAATGAGCATGTTAGGAACAATGTTTATTTCCCCTCTAAAACAGCATTTATCTCTGTTATCAAAAAGTTTTTCGATGTGACGTTACCAGAAGTTGCAGGCTCACTTGTATCCAGAATTACAGATAATTTGCAGGTACTGATACCTGCATCTTCAAGTTGAAAGGGTATAATGAAAATTTTTTCAAACAAAATTATAATATAAGAGAGTGTCACCTTTTTGTTGTTGATTTGTAGTGGATTGCTGGTCTACTTTACTGGCTCTTGTTGGTACCCAAGTTGATGAAAATACGATTTTGATTAGTCGCTTGGGAATTTTAAGTGTAAGCAAAGTAACTGGATGGAAGATGTCTATTAACAATTCAATAAAAGTTGAAGTACTGCCTGCTTTGAGTATTACCACGCGGTTTTTCGTTGAAAAGCTACTTGGTCTTCGAATAGGCCAGGGATCGGCACTCATAAACAGCGCATCACTAGAAGATTGTGCAATTAGATTCAACACTAATGAAGGCAATGGAAAAGCGGTGTGGAAAGGCAAGGTTCTTGATACTTCTCAGTACAAGGAAGGATTTATCTTTGTCGTTAATCAAAGAGGGAGGATGTTTGGGATACCTGCGAGTAAAAAGGATGGTATTACACATTCATCACTTTTTCCGGACTATTGGCCTTCGGCAGCAGGGTATTTAGAGACCAATAGTCAGGGATACATAACAAAAATTAATAATAATGCCAAAGAATTCTTGCCTAGTGAAAAGACGCTAGATTATTTGATGGGTGTGGTCGAAAAGCACAATGAAGGAACAAAGGTAAATTGTGTTAAGGAAGTCTCGATAAGTGATGTTGAAATAAATAAGAAACTAGCTTCAGATAACCGAGTAACATTAAACGTTCAGCAGTATAAAAAGTCGCTCAACGACCCAGCTGGATATGGGAATTGTGCCCTGATAGGGAATGAAGCCTTACTTAATACTGACGCGATATCAAAAGGGGCATCAAAAAGCCTTATTAACAGCGATCTTTATAAAGAGCTTGTCGGTCTTTTGAGTAAACTATCTGACAAGTCAAATGGTAATTTAAGAGGACGAATTGAAGTTTTAAAGAAAACTGCGATTTTGGTAACAAAAATAAAATCCGAGCTATCTGATAGTAACGACACTGATCTGCTAAATAAATTGAGCGACGGAATTGATTTTGTATCGGATGGAATAATATATGGACTGGAACAGCATGAGTTTTCAGCTCGGGAGTTATTGAAAAAAACGACTGTCGAAAAAATGACCGCGGTTAACGAGATGATGGAAGCATTTAAATCAATCCACGTTAAAGATCCGAACTTGAAACCTAAATACATAACTAAACACCAAAAATTGGAAAAAGAATATGAACATATAAGAGAGTTGCTCACGAAAGATACTAATAAAGTTGTAAAAATGTACAGAAGGAAGAAGCTGAATAATGTCATTTTTGAGTACGTTAAGTTGTTCACTAAGGTTTTTAATTCTAGCGATATAGCTAAAAGGACTATATTAACGCGTGAGAACTTGGATAATGTTAGACGGCTGACGCGATCCACGATAGATGATGTTAATATTGATGGGGAGGAGATCATTAACCGGTATGAGTTTGCTGGTTCAGATACAATGGGAATAGAGCAGTTTCGGGAAATAGCTAAAGAGCACGGTGATATAACAAAAGAAGAAGTTGAAAATTGGTTAAAGATAAATCCTTTTTCTGATGAACAAGAAGCCATGGAAATCTTGGCTACAAAAAAAATGGGGTTAGATAGCTCGCTCCCAGCCAGTGGTTCTCATGGCGACATTGAATATAATGCAGAGTCCGTACTTAGAAAGTTAGGTGTTTTATCGAGAAACGTCAATGGGCTGTTGGTTGTCAATCAGAACATGTTACGTAGTATCGTAAATGAAAGTATATCTAGCAATACGTTTCCATCTGTTCTCTACGATATTTCTCGTTTGGAAGACGCGGACTTTGATAGTGTAAAATCTCAACTTAACCAATCAAAAGACTCGATGATGGTTCACTTGGGTAAAAATATAAA
>NZ_MCYD01001269.1:0-3401 GCF_002876325.1 Vibrio sp. 10N.261.52.A1 | reverse complement strand
AAATAAAGCTCACTCTATTAATCAATAGTGTGAGTTTTTTGTTTTCTAGGAAGGGGAGAGTTAAGTAATAGCTAGTATATATAAGCCACTTTATATGACTGCATGTGTGATTAAATTACTGATTTAAATGTATTTGTTTATGATAGATGCAATGTGGATATTGTAACGCTTAGTTGTTTTTTTGCTTTTGCTCTATTTTGTCTCATAAATAAGACTATATAAAATTCGCCAATTATTCGCTTGGTGAATGAAAGTTGTCGTGATAATTTCCCAATCACTCCGCAAATGAACAGTGTTTTATTGTTTGTTAGGAGTCGCTTGAATAATTTATTTAAACAGTATCGCAACCGTTGGAATAGTGTCGGAAACCTATTAATAGTTGATGAACGGTACTGTGGAACAAACTAAAAAGGGTATTTTCATGCTTAAATCAACATTTCTATTAGGCCTGGTTGGCTTGGTTTCACTTCCTACATTTGCTGCTGGTATTGAGGGTGGTCCATACATTGGTGCTGGCCTTGGTGTATATCAAGATTCAGACACGGACGGTGGCGCTAATTTAGATTCTGACGGCATGGGTTACAACCTTTATGGCGGTTATCAGTTCAACCGTATTGTCGGTATCGAACTAGGCTACACGGACTACGCTGATTATGAGTTATTTGGTCAAAAGAAGCTTTCACCAACGTCCCTCTCAGTAGCTGCGAATGTTGGTTACACTTTCGATAACTCAATCCGTCCATTTGTACTAGCGGGTTTAAGCTACGTAGATTTGAACTCAAGCAACAGTGCTTTCTATGGTGATGACTCCGGCGCAGGCTTCCACTTCGGTGTTGGTGTTGAATACACGCCAGTAGAGAACCTAACACTTCGTTTGATCTCACAAGCTGACGCCGTGAACGTTGAAAACTTCGCTTATATTAACGGTAATAAAGTACGTCTAAGCAGCCGAGATGTAGCATTTAGTACAGTAACACTAGGTGCTTCTTACAATTTCTAACGCATGTTGAGATCTGAAATTGTTTATAGTTGATACGAAAGCCGCTCTGATTATGAGCGGCTTTTTTGTAGCTATAACTCATGATGCGTTCATGCATAAAATTAGTTGCTTTTCGCAAGCTTATAAAAGGGAATTGTATGGGCGATTTTGGTAGATTATAGGTATTACCGACTTCCAGTGAGCAGCAATGAAGATTCTTCACACGTCCGATTGGCACCTTGGCCAAAACTTCTACAACAAAAGCCGTAAGAATGAACATGAACGTTTCTTACAATGGTTACTTGAGCAAGTTACTGAACATGACATCGATGCGATCATCGTTGCTGGTGACATTTTCGATACCAGTACGCCACCAAGTTACGCTCGTGAGATGTATAACAAGTTTGTCGTCGATTCGAACAAGATTGGCTGTCAATTGGTACTGCTAGGCGGAAACCACGATTCCGTTTCAGTTCTGAAAGAGACACAACAGCTGCTCAAATACATGGGGGCTGACGTCATCCCAAATACCAACGAAGATCATGCGACTCAGGTTGTTGAACTAAAGGGCAAAACGGGTGATGTAGAAGCGCTTGTGTGTGCTATTCCTTTTATCCGCCCACGTGATGTGCTGACCAGTCAAGCTGGTGTATCTGGCGTAGAGCGTCAAAAACAGCTTGGCGATGCAATCAAGCAGCACTACCAAAGTGTTTATGAGGCGGCAGTCGCTAAGCGTGCTACCTATGAAAACCACGAGCACATACCAATCATCGCTACGGGACACCTTACTGCAATGGGCGTGCAACAGTCAGATTCTGTACGTGATATTTACGTTGGTAACCTAGATGGCTTTGCTGCGGATGGCTTCCCAGATGCCGACTACATTGCTCTTGGTCATATTCACCGCCCACAAGTGGTGGCTAAGCGTGAATACATTCGTTATTCCGGTTCTCCAATCCCACTGAGCTTTGATGAGCTTAAATCTCAGAAGCAGGTTTGCGTGGTCGAGTTTGCTGAAGGCGAACGAACCATTTCTCAATTAGCCGTTCCAACTTTCCAACCGTTGGCCGAAATTAAAGGCGACTTGAGCGAGATAGAGTCTCAACTGAATCAATATATTGGTTTGGATGGCGAACAAAGCGTGTGGTTGTCGATAGAGGTTCAGGCTCAAGATTACCTATCTGATCTACAAGAACGTATGCGTGCATTGACTGAAGGCTTGAATGTGGAAGTACTTCAACTACGCCGTGCAAGAGAGCGTCGCAACCAAGCGTTGGAGCAAGAATCAGCAGAAACTCTGTCTGAACTTAGCCCAATGGATGTGTTTACCAAGCGTATTGCCTTAGAAGAGTTCGAAACTGAATCTGAAAAAGCCCGCTTAGAGCGAATGACGGTGAAGTTTAAGCAAGTCATGGTCGAAGTGTCTGAAATCGCTCAAGCAACAAACAAAGTAGAAGAGTAACGAGTATGAAGATTTTAAGCCTAGAATTTGAAAACCTTAACTCTTTGAAAGGGCGTTGGAAGCTCGATTTCACCCAATCACCGTTTGCAGAAAACGGCCTGTTTGCAATCACGGGCCCAACCGGTGCGGGTAAAACGACTATTCTGGATGCAATTTGTTTGGCGCTATTCCACCGCACACCTCGTTTGAAAAGCATAGCTAAAGGCAATAACGAGCTGATGACTCGCGGTACAGGTGAGTGTTTCGCTGAACTTGAATTTGAAGTGCAGGGTAAAACTTACCGTTCCAACTTCCACCAAAAGCGAGCTCACGGCAAGCACGATGGCGCACTGCAGACGCCAACATGTGAATTTGCAGATGCAGACACTGATAAAGTCTTAGAAACCATGCTGACCAAGAAGACCAAGTTGGTTGAGCAGGTGACTGGTTTGGACTTCTCACGCTTTACTAAGTCGATCATGCTTTCTCAAGGCGAATTTGCTGCCTTCTTAAATGCTAACGCGAATGATCGTGCCGAATTGTTGGAAGAACTTACTGGTACTGAAGTTTATAGCCTGATTTCAGAACGTATTTACGATCACTTCAAGTCGAGTGAAGAGTCGCTCAATCACCTGAAAGCAAAAGCTGAGGGTGTGAGTTTACTGTCTGATGAGCAAATTCAAGAGCTGACAACAGAGCGTGAGACGTTAGAAGCTGAACAGAAACGTTTAGCAGAACAATTAAAAGAGTGGCAAGCTCACCTTAGCTGGTGGAAAGACGTCACCAAAGCGCAGCATACTATTGCGACCAGTGAACAGGATTTAAAAACAGCGCAAGGTGATTTAGAGCAAAACCAATCATCCTTAGTTCGTTTGGCAAACAACGAACCTGCTGAGAAATTGCGACCGTTGCACAAAGACCTAAAACGCTGCGAGCATGAGCTCAATCTTACGCAGATTAACCTAGATAACAGTACCAAGC
>NZ_MCYD01001268.1:0-3767 GCF_002876325.1 Vibrio sp. 10N.261.52.A1 | reverse complement strand
TCTGGCTCTGGCTCTGGCAAGGATTCAACAACATTATCGAACTCTTCGCTACCTTGAATCTTAGGTTCAAAATCAAAATCAGAGTCAATGTTCGATGGTGATTCTACATCGTTGATCGCTTCAGCTAGCCAGTCTTCAACTGTATCTTCATCATCGTCAGAAATGTCATCCAATGACGCAGGAGACGTAGCTTCACTCTCAAAGCTGGTTGCGATTTCTTCTGGGCTACCCAGTTCCGGTGAAGGCTCTAGCTCAGGATGTTCCTGCTCAAATTCATCAACGCTAGTATTTTCAGAGAGTAACGAGTCGATATCTAACTCATCGCTTTCGACCTCTGGTTTTGTATCTCCGACCGCGGGTTCAATCACGTCAGATTGAGCTTGTTGTTCAGAAGCTTCTTCAACCACTTGGTCAAGTTCTGGCGTCATTAGCTCATCGATAAGCGCTTCATCGGTGGTTTCCAATGTGTCATCCAACAAAGCATCCGTTGCAGGCGCGACACCAAACATATCATCAATAAAGTCATCACGATTAAATGCGGCAGCTTCATCCTTAAGCTCAGGCTCTGTGCTATTTTCTATCGCTTCTGTACTTGCTAGCTCGTCGTTAACTTCGATGTCGTCGACTTGTGGTGCAGGCTCTGCAACTACCGGCTCATCAAGTTCAGCTTCAGTAGGTTCAGGTGCAGCAGAAGGCTCAGAAAGTAACGACTCGATATCAGCCTCTGCAAGACTACTTACATCATCATTTGGTGTGTCGAAGTCGAATGCAGCTTCAAGCTCTTTATCAAAGGCTTGCTCTTCAGACTCAATCTCGTCTTCAATACCACTCGTCAGTAGCTCATCGAATGGATCCAGAGATTCAGTCGCTGACTGATCGTCTTCATCCGCCGACAGCTCGCTTCCTAGCAGCTCATCCAAGGTTTCATCACTGTCTAGAGAAAGCTCGGTATCATTGATTTCGTCGTCAAGGAACTCATCTAATAGGTCGGTACTCTCAGCATCAATCTCAAAGTCATCATCCGAGTCGCTAAGTAGCTCATCTAGCGTCTCTGTGCTGTCTTCAGAAATGTTCAGTTCATCATCGGTTGATAAGCCTGATAGTTCTTCCAATTCAGACAGAGCGTCAAAACCTAGAGGTTCACCTTCAGAATCCTCATCAGAGTCGTTTTCCAACATCTCATCAAGTAGGTCTGTCGAGTTACTTAAATCGACATCATCACCGGCTAATTGCTCGTCAAGCAGGTCAACACTCTGCTGCTCTTCTTCGCTTTCCAGAGGTTGGTCAAACTGAGCCAAAATGTTTTCGATATCGTCATCAGACGCCAAACCACTATTTAGGTCTTTGGCACTCTCATCGTCGCTATCAAGATTGAAAGGATCGTTCTGTTCATTCTGAGCAGCTACTTGCGCGAAGATGTCATCAATATCATCTTCAACACTTGTTGGCTCTGGCTGAGAAGTTTGCTGTTCAGAAATAAGTGCATCGATATCAAAATCATCGCTTGTAGTCGTGTCTGCACTCGGCTTCGAATCACTTTGCTCTTCTGATATCAGAGCATCAATATCGAAGCTGTCATCGTCTTCATCATCCAATGCAAACAGATCATCGAGCATAGACTGATCCAGTTCGTTGGAGCCTAGGTCTTCCGTCTGTGACTCTTGAGATAGTAGTGCTTCAATATCATCAGCAGACATTGAGTTGTCGTCCGACAAGTCAAAGTCACCATCATCAGAATCAAGCGCGCTTTCTGCCGTCTTATCAAGCGCACGCTCCATCTCTTCTAGGCCAAGCGCTTTCTCTTCACCATTAACACTGATGCCGTTGCTGCTGTCTAAATCAAGATCATCGAAGTTAGTGTCTAAATCGCCGTTCTCACCGATGCTGGCAAACGGATCATCGTCTTCACCATCTAGGTTGAAATCAAGGTCCGACTCATCTAGGCCTGCAAACACATCGTCTTCGTCAGCCAGTGCTTGGTCATCAAATAGCTTATTCGCATCATCTTCTGTACCAAACAGCTCATCATCGAGAGACAACTCATTGTCGAGGTCGTCTATCTCATCAGCCAGCATCATTGGGGCAGCGCTGCTTGGCTCAGGCTGAATAGGCTGCTCTTGCGTTGGTTGCTGCTGCTCTTCATTTTTAGAGCGGCGACCCAACAAAATCACAATGATAAGACCAAGTAGAAGACCTGGAATGATCGCAAGTGCAGCGACTAGCCAACCATTTGACAACAGCTGGTCCATTGCACTTGGTGCCATTTTTTCAATTTCAGCGTTCTTTCTGCGCTCTTCAGCAAGTAACTTTTCAACTTCACTGCGAATACGGTCTTCGTCGCTCAGCTCTGTCTTAAGCACATCCACTTCAGACTGCACATCCGATAGCATTAATCTAAGTTGGTGATTCTTCTCTTCCAGTGACAACAGCTCTGTTTCAGATAACTCTAACTGCTTCTCGAGTTTGTTCATGTCTTTAACAGGAGAAGTAGCAGCCACTGATTTTTGTACTGTTTCAGCAGCAGGGGCTGGTTTACTAGCAACCGAACTTTTCGAACCTGCATTCGATTGATTGGAGGTTTGAGCTGCTTTTGGTTTAACTGCAGGCTTAGCGGCCGGATCATCCAGCTTGGCCAAGTGCGAGTTCATGATGTTGATGGCTTGCTGCGTAGAGCTTGCACGAGCTTGCTCTAAAGAAGGGACACGTAAATGACTAGCTGGCAGCAAGCTATGGATATTCTGGTTTTCAAACGCTTGTGGGTTCAGTCGGTAAATTGCCAACAAGGTTTGTTGGACGGAGACAGAGTTATCTGGACGCAATCTTGACGCGATAGACCATAGCGTTTCATTGCCACGAGTCGGACCATAGAAACGAGAAGGCTCTGCGCTATTCGATTGAGCTCTTTGAAGAGGTTCTGAAAACGTAGGCGCTGATTGTATCTGACCATTAGGCCCTACAACTCGAATGGAATCTGCACGAACAACGGAAATCTGAGTCGCAATGATAACGGCAAAAGGTATTAACCACTGCTTGAAAATTTGAAACATAAAAGGCTCAGCTAGGTGCTTAAATTCGGATAATGTGATGATCTATTAAATATATCGGATAAATGACGTAAAACTATAGAGATGAAAACAAAAAATGTGTTGCAGCGACAATATTCGCAGCAATTTCACACAATTTGACTAACAATATTTTTAATCGATTAAAAAAGCCCCACTAAAGAGTGAGGCTTGTTTATCAAAGCGGTGAGGCTTAGAAGTAATCGCGAACCAGAACTTCAGCGATTTGTACTGCGTTTGTCGCTGCGCCCTTACGAACGTTATCTGCAACTACCCACATGTTGATGCCGCTGTGGTGGCTGATGTCGTTACGAATACGACCCACCATTACGTGGTCTTTACCACCAGCGTCACGTACTTGCGTTGGGAATTCCATACCGTGGAAAACTTCAACACCTTCTGTGTTCTCTAACAGTTGAACCACTTGCTCAGCACCGATTGGTGAGCGAGTCTCCACGTGTAGAGATTCTGCGTGGCCGTAGAATACCGGTACACGAACACACGTTGGGTTCACAGTGATTGAAGAGTCGTTAAAGATTTTTTGTGTTTCCCAAACCATCTTCATCTCTTCACGCGTGTAGCCGTTTTCCGTAAACTCATCAATTTGAGGGATACAGTTGAACGCGATCTGCTGTGGGAATGCTGAGTTTTCAGCTGGCATGCCGTTAAGAAGCTTAGCGGTTTGACCTGCAAGCTCATCGATAC
>NZ_MCYD01001267.1:0-3282 GCF_002876325.1 Vibrio sp. 10N.261.52.A1 | reverse complement strand
AACTATTGCAGCTCTATCTATCGTCAGTTACTCGGCTAGCAGCGCAGAAGACACCACACATATCAAGCTTGCGACAACGACAAGCACTTATCACTCAGGTCTTCTGGACTACCTACTGCCTGAATTCGAAAAAGATTCGGGTATCAAAGTCGATGTTTTAGCAGCGGGTACTGGTAAATCACTTCGCATGGGTGAAAACGGTGATGTGGATTTGGTGATGACACACGCACCAAAAGCAGAAGCTAACTTTGTTGAGAAAGGCTACGGCGTTTTACCTCGTAAATTGATGTACAACGACTTTGTGATCGTTGGCCCTGAAAGTGACCCAGCGAAAGTTGAATCTCAAAAAGCAGTGGCGGATGTATTTAAAGCGATTGCGACAAACAATGTAACGTTTGTGTCTCGAGGTGATGATTCAGGTACACATAAGAAAGAGATGGGTATCTGGGCTCAAACTAAGATGGAGCCAAACTTTGGCGGCTACCGCAGCGTTGGTCAAGGCATGGGCCCTACTCTAAACATGGCGTCAGAGATGCAAGGTTACACAATGACTGACCGTGGCACTTGGCTGGCTTACCAAAACAAATTGGATCTAAAAATCCTTTTCCAAGGTGACGAAAACCTATTCAACCCTTACCAAGTGATTCTAGTTAACCCAGAGCGTTACCCAAGCATTCACTACCAAGCAGCAAAAACGTTCAGCGATTGGTTGGTTAACCCTAAAGGTCAAAAGCTGATCAACGACTTTAAGCTGCACGGCAAGCAACTGTTTGTTGCGAGTGCTGAGTAGTTTGTCGCTCGCTACGTTGTGCTAAATAGGGTTAAAGGTTCACTCTTTGCCAAATAGCATTACGCTTAACGAGTCAGCAAACCAAACAAGTAAAGAAATAATAGCTGGCCAATAAGGCTCATTAATATTGTGTCAGCTATGATTAACATCAGTCATTACCGATAAAAACCTATTATCGATTCACACGAGATACTTCATGACCTTATGGCAAACAACGCTAGATGCATTGAATTTACTGGTGAATTTTGACCACGACCTGTGGCAAATTGTCGCGGTGTCCTTCAGCGTATCTTTGTCCGCCATCTCTCTGGTAATTGTTCCCTCTATCATCATGGCTTTCTTATTGGCCTACACGGAATTCCCTGGGAAATGGGCGTTACTCTCTATAATCAACACATTGCAAGCAATACCAACCGTGGTTATTGGCTTATTGATGTACATGATGCTCTCTCGTTCTGGCCCATTGGGCGACTGGCAATTGCTGTTCACTCAAAAGGCTATGATTCTAGGTCAGATGCTGATCTGCTTTCCTATTCTAGTTGCCATGATGCACGGTGCGCTGCAAGCCAGTGATCGCCGAGCTGTCGAAACGGCACGCACTCTGGGAGTTTCAACCACTCGCGTTGCCTGCACCTTGATTTGGGAAACTCGTTTTCCTCTACTGGCGGCAGTCATTGCTGCGTTTTCTCGCATCGTCACTGAAGTTGGTTGTTCAATGATGGTTGGCGGAAACATTATGGGAATGACAAGAAACATCCCTACCGCTATTGCAATGGAAAGTCACAAAGGTGCTTTCGCTCAAGGTGTGGCGTTAGGCATGGTTTTATTGGCATTGGCATTAGCCCTTAACTTTTTCCTTTCTAGTGTGAGAGGAAAAGGCTATTTAAGAACTTAGGAACGCTGTCATGAGTATAAAAATAACAACGCAGCAAATTTCAATGCGCTACAAAGAGCGTGTTTTGTTCCACATCCCTGAATTGTCGATCGGTCCGAACGATGCGATTTATCTTAAAGGCGATAACGGTGTAGGAAAAACCACTCTATTAAAAATTCTGTCTGGATTGATTAAGCCGACTTCTGGCCGTATTCAGTCACCGACACAAAGTTGGCAACATAACCTGTTCCCTAGACTAAAATTTAAAGACATCATCTATCTGCATCAAACGCCTTACCTATTTGATGGTTCTGTGTACCAAAATGTCGCTTATGGGATTCGCTTTAGTAAAGAGAGCCAAAAAGATAAGCGAGCTCAAATAATTAATGCGTTGAGGATGGTAGGTTTAGAAACCCTAGCAGATGAACACATTTCTGTGTTGTCTGGTGGTGAACGTCAACGCGTAGCAATGGCACGAGCTTGGATTCTCAAGCCATCAATTTTGCTGATGGACGAGCCAAGTGCTTCTTTAGACAAAGAATCTATTGAAAGATTGGTGATTATGGCCGAAGATCTTCTTCAGAGAGGCGCGAGTTTAGTCATTACCAGTCACCAAACCAACGCGTTAACCGATTTGTGCAAGAAGCAATGGTGGATCAAAGATAACACGCTAGCTGAGTCACCGCTTCTGCAAGTAATTAAAAAGAACAAAGCACAAGAGAATATTTATGCTGCTTCCAACGCAAACTAGTTGGGTTATTTTGGCTGGCGGACAAGCCAGCCGTATGGGCGGAAAAGATAAAGGACTCGTTGAGCTCAACGGTTCCCCGCTTATTCAATACGTTATAGACAAGCTGTCACAACAAGATGTCAGCATCACCATCAATGCCAACCGTAACCTCGACAGTTACCAAGCATTCGCTCCGGTTGTTTCCGATTCGTTCCCTGATTATCCGGGACCATTGGGCGGTATCCATGCTGGCCTTAAAAACGCGACCACTGATTGGGTCGGTTTTGTCCCATGTGACAGCCCACAAATCAGTGATGATCTTGTAGAGCGGTTTTGTTCGGCGGTAAAAGAAGACAGTGACATTCTTGTGGCTCACGATGGCGAATTCAAACAACCCGTGTTTACCCTATTCCACAAGCGTGTTCTTCCAAAGCTAGAAGCCTTTTTAGAACGTGGCGATCGCAAGATAATCTTGCTCTACAAAGAATGCGTCACTGAGTACGTCGACTTCAGCGATGCACCAAACTGCTTTGTAAACCTTAATACGCCAGAAGAACTCACCCAATTCGGAACGCTTCAATAATGAAAGATTCAAAACAACGCCCTAACCTGCCGTTATTAGGTTTCGCTGCCTACAGCGGTACAGGTAAAACAACTGTACTTGAAGCCCTGTTACCTTTGTTAACCGACGCAGGTTTGAAAGTTGGCGTTCTTAAACATGCTCACCACGATTTTGATGTCGATAAGCCGGGCAAAGACAGCTATCGCTTACGTAAAGCTGGTGCAAACCAAATGTTGATCAGCTCTCGTAACCGTCATGTAATGATGACAGAAACGCCAGAAGCCGAAGCTGACTTTGATTATCTGCTTACCCGTTTCGATACCAAC
>NZ_MCYD01001266.1:1050-1242 GCF_002876325.1 Vibrio sp. 10N.261.52.A1 | reverse complement strand
GCAGTGAAGCGATGGCGGCGTTGACTATTCTTGACCAAGGACATATCACCCCGAAAGAGATGAAAGGCTCTTGGGCTGGTGCTATGGGCCAACCTCAGTTTATGCCTAGTTCATTTTTAGCGTATGCCGCTGATGGTAATGGCGATGGTAAGAAAGATATCTGGGGTACGGAAGAAGATGTATTTGCCTCGG
>NZ_MCYD01001266.1:0-411 GCF_002876325.1 Vibrio sp. 10N.261.52.A1 | reverse complement strand
AGATGTATTTGCCTCGGCGGCGAATTATCTGAGCCAATCCGGTTGGGATGACAAGTACACTTGGGGCCGTCAGGTTCACGTACCATCAACGGTGTCTATTGATTTACAAGGTCGCTCTGAAGACAAAGCGAAATACCTAAAAGAGTGGTCTAAACTTGGTATTAAGCGTTATGACGACCGCCCACTGCCAAACCTTGATGAAGACATTAAAGCTTGGTTAATCATGCCAGATGACGAAGCGGGCCGTTCTTACCTCGTGTACAACAACTACAATGTGTTAATGAAGTGGAATCGTTCTTACTACTTTGCTTTGGCTGTTAGCCATCTAGCAGACAGAATCAAGTTTGATTAGTAGATCGAATGGTATTAATCGGTAGAGCTTGCTTTGATAGCATTTGGCCTACCATAGGC
>NZ_MCYD01001265.1:0-2754 GCF_002876325.1 Vibrio sp. 10N.261.52.A1 | reverse complement strand
TGTCTATCCTAATTAAGAGTGAACAAGGGCGAAAGCTAAGGACAAAGTATGCAAATGAATCGGGTTGGTTGGTTTGAAATCTATGTCGACGATATGGTGAGAGCCAAATCCTTTTATGAGGCCGTCATTAAAGTGACGCTAGAGAAGTTAGATAATGAGACGGGCATCGATATTGAAATGTGGGTGTTTCCTAGCGATATGGACAAATACGGCGCGACAGGGGCTTTGTGTTCGATGCCTGATGTTAAGGCCGGGGGCAATAGCACTATGGCGTATTTCTCTTGTGATGATTGTGCGACAGAAGCAAGCCTGGCGGCGGCGAATGGTGGTGTTCTACAAGTACCTAAAATGGCGATTGGACAGCCCGCTTTCTTCATGGATAACAAAGTTTCATCAGCGTGGTCAGTGATACCAAAGGCAATGTCATTAGTTCGTATTCGATGACTTAAATTTGCAGAGTAAAAACGGCAAAAGATCAAAAAGGAGTTTACGCGTGATACGTAAACTCCTTATTTTTATTTAAGGTATAGCAGGTTCTTGAATGTAGTCACTTTAAGAGGCTTGAGATACCTTTAGAACAAGAGAAGCTTTTAAGCCACCCATTGAACTCTTACTTAGCGTTAAGCTCCCCCGGTAACTGTGTGCCATCTCATTGACAATATTCAACCCTAGACCTGTTCCTGGCGTGGTTTCGTCTAGCCTTACGCCTCGTTTAGTCACTTGTTCGAGCTTCTCTTCGGGGATGCCTTGTCCATCATCCTCAATGATTAACTCGACATTACCGTCGGTCAGTTCGTTAGCGTGAGCACGGATAATGCTATTGGCCCACTTGTAACTGTTCTCGAGTAGGTTTCCGACCATCTCATCAAGGTCGGTTTTTTCTACAGCGACCTCTAGTTCAGAATCCAGCTCATTGATCATGGTGACTTCATTAGCGGCATAAACTTTATCAAACGCCATTGAAATCGCTTCAACACGCTCACAAGGTGAGGATTTCACCGAAAGAATGTTCATCGCACCCGCCATACGAGCACGACCAAGGTGATAATCTATCTGGCTTTGGATCTGTTGAATCGGTTGTTGTAATAGTTTCTTTTCATTGTCAGGCAGCATCTCAATTTCATTTTTCATCACCGACAACGGCGTCTTTAACGCATGAGATAGGTTACCTGCGTGGTTACGAGCACGCTCCAGTAACTCTTGGTAGTGAAACAGTAGGGCATTAAGGTCAGATACTAGTGGCGAGACCTCTTTCGGGTAGTTGTCGCTTAGCCCTTGTTGTTCACCTTTTCTCAGCATTACCAGCTCACGTTGCATCTTACTCAGCGGCAATAGAGACCAGCTCACTTGAATACCAATCAACATGAGTACGCCGACAAATAACAGCATCAAGATTAGCCATACCTGACCCGTTAACTCCGTTAGCGTCGACTCGAGTGGGTCTTCGTCAATACCAATTGTGATGGTAATTGGGTCGCTCAGCGAAGGCAGGTAGATATCTTGCTCAATGTAAATCAGCTTCTCTTTTTCAGGTCCTTTAACGGAAGTGTGAATAGGAGAACGCTCGATGGTGAGGTCTTTGTCCCATAGGGAGCGAGAACGAATGATTTGATCTTGAGTCGAAGCACGCCAATAAATACCGCTGTAAGGTTGGTTAAACCTAGGGTCAGACAGGCGTTCTGCCATGATTAGGTTGCCATTGTCATTGGTCTCAATATTGGCGGTGAGCTCGTCCATGGTTAGGGCAAGTTGCTGCTTCATGTCGTCGACAAGGTAATCGTTCACCAGTTTTGGTATACCAACACCGGCCGCTAATATCATCGCACCTAGCCAAAAAGCCGCAGCGAGAAGCAAGCGGCTTTTTAGACTGATGTTTTTAAGTGTTCGTTTCTTTAGGTTCATGCATTTCCAGCCTGCCTTTGCTCATCGTTATCGACTTGTATTTCGATGATCAGCTATTTCGATGATCAGTACAGGCTGTCCACTTAGTGGGTGAGTGTGCTTGATTTCTCTTAGTTTAATTGATTTTTGTTGTTCTAATTAAATAGAGACTTATTCAGCATTCAGTTGGTAGCCAAGGCCACGCACGGTTTTGATGATCTTTGGTGCGATTTTCTTACGAATACGACCAATAAATACCTCAACCGTGTTTGAATCGCGGTCGAAGTCTTGTTTGTAGATATGCTCAACCAGTTCAGTGCGTGAGATAACCTTATTTTGGTTGTGCATGAAGTACGCGACAACCTTATATTCTAGTGCCGTTAGGCTGACTGCTTGGCCTTGCCACAACACTTTTGAACTGCGAGTGTCCAAGCTTAAATCACCAATTTGAAGAACGGGTGCTGCGCTGCCCGACGCACGGCGAAGTTGTGCGCGAATACGGGCAATCAGCTCGACCATTTCGAATGGCTTAGTTAGGTAATCGTCAGCGCCTGCGTTTAAGCCTTCAACACGTTGGGTTAGGGTGTCACGAGCACTTAGGATAATCACCGGCGTGTTGATGTTTTCGTCTCGAATGCCTTTTAAAACGGTTAGGCCATCAAGCTTAGGTAGACCTAAGTCGAGAACAATCGCATCCCACTCTTCTGATGTCGCGCGATAAAGAGCGTCGATACCATCTTGAGAAAGTTCTGGAACCCAGTCAGCCCCCTCAAGTGTTTCAATAATCTGTTGGCCCAAACGAGGTTCGTCTTCAACGACTAAAATTTTCATAATTGTTCTTCTTAATTTTTGTAATGACTGTTCGTTGTGCTT
>NZ_MCYD01001264.1:0-2852 GCF_002876325.1 Vibrio sp. 10N.261.52.A1 | reverse complement strand
ACTTCAGTGTCCATCAACATGATGGAACCGAGTGAAAACGCAGCAACGCCCCCCAAGCCGAAAATACCAAAACTAGGACTAAAGGCTTCGGCGACCATCAAGGCAATACCGAGCAAAATGAGGGCGAGACCTGCATAGCTCACAGGCAACATTTGTAAGGAATACATAGCCAATACCAAACAGATGCCACCAAGCACTCCTGGCAAGCCGACACCTGGGTTATAAAACTCAAGTAGCAGACCGTAGATACCGATAAGCATGAGAATGTAGGCGACATTGGGATTAGTGATCACAGAAAGCAAACTAAAGCGCCAGTCTTGTTCTCTCTCGACAAAGGCCACGTCATTAAGTTCTATGTCCTGATTGATGCCATTAATCATGATGGTGCGGCCGTTACTCATTTCGACCAACTGTTGCAGGTCACTGGCAACAAAATCAATCACATTAAGCTCAAGAGCGTTCTCGGAATCCAAACTCGCCGCTTCTCTTACGGCTTTTTCTGCTCACTCTTCATTTCGATTGTGTAGCTTCGCCAAACTGACAATGTAAGCTGCGGCATCATTGATCACCTTCTTCTCCATCGCGGTGGTCGCTTTTACCTGCTCTGAACTCTCTTCTTTGAGTGCATCCTGCTCATCGGCAGTGGCATTGTCGTCTTTATTGGTGTCATCTTGGGGAGATAACGGATTGGTTGGCGCTTTCCCTCCGCCAAGTGACACAGGAGTTGCAGCGCCCAAATTGGTTCCGGGAGCCATAGAGGCGATGTGACTGGCGAGTAGAATATAAGTCCCAGCACTTGCCGCACGTGAACCGGCAGGTCCAACCCAAGTAGCAATCGGAATGGGTGAGGTGGTAATGGCACGAATGATGTCACGCATCGAAGAGTCTAGTCCTCCAGGCGTGTTCATTTTTAATATGATGAGCTTGACTTGCTCTTTGTGGGCTTGTTCAATCTCTCTTGTGAGGTAATCACTGGTTGCAGGGCTGATACCTCCATTCACCTCAATAACCCAGACATCATCGGCCTGAGCACACACAGAGCTGAACAACAGAAGAAATGCAAACAAGTACTTTAAGATAAAAGTCATGTCCCTCTCCTTACAACAGAGATGCTAGATAGACGTTTTATTTAAAGCGCAGAGGTAACATCTTGGTAATAAATAGATACCTTAAGCATAGTTCAGGCTAAATTTCATACAACACTTCCATTTAGAATCACGAAAAGCATAGCGAGCAAAAAAAACGCACAAATGAAAACCAAATGTTAACAATGCGACCTTAATACTCAAGGATAAAAACATTCACAAAACACGACGCATGCTTACATTTATAAATCCAGCAAATATCACCACAAGAAAAAACAAAAGCAATCGTTTGCTCGGGTGCAAAAAACACCAAATAACGGTAGACCTACAATTTTTGGCGCACTTTCATCTCAGCTCATATTGATAAATGTAAAGGATACGTGTAAAACTCTTCGCGAAATATTTATCCAATGGTACATCGTACATTGGTGAGTAGTTCTGGGAATTTTATATTTAGTAGCACAGAGGTTATGGAAGTGTTAAAAGAAAAGAGTTTACTAAGCAACATTGGCGTTCAAGTCGTTATTGCAATGTTCATCGGTACCCTAGTCGGTGCGATGATGGGTGACAGCGCAACAATGTTCGCTCCACTGGGTGCTATCTTCATCAACTTGATCAAGATGCTGGTTATCCCTCTGGTTGCGGTTGCCCTAATTTCAGGCGCAGCAGGCCTAGGCAACAGCTCATCTGCTGGTAAGGTTGGTATCACAACCTTAGGTTACTTTGCACTAACGTCTGCACTTGCTGTAGCACTAGCGCTTGTAATGGGTGAAGTATTCGAACCAGGTCGTGGTATCGATGTTTCTGGCGTAGAAGGCATGTTCTCTTCTGAGTACGCTGCGAAAGGCGAACTACCAACGTTTTGGGCAACCATCACTGGCATGATCCCTACTAACGTTTTCCAATCATTGAACGAAGCAAACATTCTGCAAATCCTAGTTTTCTGCTTGTTCTTTGGTATTGCGCTTTCTAAGCAAGCGAAAGAAAAACGTGATCCTATCATCAATGGCGTAAACGCGATTGTTGATGCTATGGTTTGGATGATCAACAAAGTGATGATCATCGCACCACTTGGCGTATTTGGTCTAATGGCTGAAGCAGTTGGTACATTCGGTTTTGGCGCACTAATGGTTGTGTTCAAACTGTTTGTTGTTTACATCGCCGCTATCCTGATCTTTGGCTTTGTTGCTTACCCGCTAATGATTCAAATCTTCACTAAGACTTCAGCTAAGAAGTTCCTAGTTGCAATGAAGAAGCCTCAAGCGGTTGCTCTTTCAACAGCATCTTCAATGGCTACACTGCCTGTAACCATGGACACTGTAGAAAACGAGCTAGGTGTACGTAACTCTACGGCTTCGTTCGTTCTACCTCTAGGTGCAACGATCAACATGTCTGGTAACGCGATTTACTACGGCCTAGTGGCTATCTTCTTCGCACAGCTGTTCAACATCGACCTATCTATGGGTGCTTACGTTGCTATCATCGTAACATCAACACTAGGCGCGGTTGGCCAAGCAGGTGTTCCTGGTCCTTCTTTCCTAGTTGTTGCGGTTCTTCTAGCGGCTGGTATCCCTATCGAAGGTCTACCTCTACTGTTCGCTCTAGACCGTATCTTCGACATGATTCGTACAGCACTGAACATCACTGGTGATGCAGCATGTGCAGTGATCGTTGACGCTCTAATTGAAGACGAAGCGAAAGAAGCTGAGCTACAAAAACAACAAGCATAAGTTTCGATTACGTCGGAAAACAAAAAGCCACTCTATG
>NZ_MCYD01001263.1:0-4299 GCF_002876325.1 Vibrio sp. 10N.261.52.A1 | reverse complement strand
GAAATATCATCGTTATTTAGCCGCAAAGGGAGGAGTCATCGGGAAGTCACTCTTTTTGGTGCGGTGTCACTGGTCATGTTTTCTGAACAAAAGTTCTCTTGTTATGCTTTTTGGTGTTTTTACACAATAGGTGATTACTAAGTATCTGTTGTATAGAAGTTTTACATTGTAAATTCTAAGGCGATCATGGTGCGATTTCTTGATATATAGCTTATTTAAACCTCCATTGCTCCAAATCCTGCTCCATTTTTCTTAGATGAGATCTATCCAGCTTTCGAACGCAGCGTCGATATGCGTGTTTTGGATAGCAATCTAGCAAAACATGAATAATCACTTTAACGTTTCTGAATAAGAAAGTTGTTGTGCAACTAAATTACTGCAAATATAATTGATAATAATTCTCACTTGCGTTACAAGTTTGTTGTCAAATCAATGACAAACTTTAAATTATCGTTATTTAGCAGTTGTGTACGACCCTTACTCACCTATGAGTATTCTGACTTTCATTGTCATGAGTGGTGGTTTGTCTCAATGGCAAAGGAAGAAACATGAAGAAAACAATCAAATCAGTTCGCCAGTTAGTGAGCGGGCTTGCTATCGTTCTTGCATCATCGCTGATGAGCGCTCATGCGGAAACCATCACGATTGAACACGTAAAGGGCACCGCGAAGTTCGATGAAGTACCACAACGAGTTGTTGTTCTTGGTTTTGGTAGCTTGGACGTACTTGATAAAATTGGTGTAAAGCCAGTTGGTGCACCTCACAGCTTAATGCCTGACTACCTTGAGTCATACAAAGAAACAACGAAAAACACAGGCTCGTTAAGCGAACCTGATTTCGAAGCTATCTACATGTTGAAGCCAGACGTAATCATTGCGGAAAACCGCATGCTTAAGGTTTACGACAAGTTAGCTCAAATTGCACCAACGATCATGTTCTCTATTGAAGGTGATAAGTACTGGGCTGATGCACAGCAAAACTGGCGTTCACTGGGTGAGTTATTTGGCAAGCAGGCTGAAGTTGAAGCGATCATCAAAGAGACTCAAGGTTCAATCACTGCGGTAAATGACAAAGTAACCTCGGGTGAAACGACGGCGATGATGTTAATGAACAACGGCAACAATATTGCGATGTTCAACAAAGGCAGCCGTTTCTCAATTATCTTTGACGATTTCGGCTACGTTGAGTCAAAGAGTGCGACAGTCGCGCCAATTAAAGGTACGCACGGTAACCTTATCTCTTTTGAATACATTGCGGATGCAAAACCTGAAGTGCTTTACATCCTAGATCGTGAAAAAGCGATTGGCCGCTCTGAAGGTCGTGCACCTCAACTGTTTGATAACCCATTGGTAGCAGCAACTCCAGCAGCACAACAAGGCAACATCGTTTACCTTGATTCAAGTGCATGGTACCTAGCTGGTGGTGGTGTAACTGCAATCCACAGAATGTTGGGTGACATTGAACGTACCATTCAACAGTAATTTTTAATGAGTTTTTCGGGCTTATAAGAAACGTTCTTATAAGCCCTTTTCCACTTTTTATGCGGGCTACCCGAGACCTACCTTTAGTATTATTTCTATGTTGAAACCCATTGCAGCCGCTGTATTTCTTGTCGTGTTATGCGTTGCGTCATTGATGATAGGGGTCGCTGAAATCAGTTTTAGTGACTTCTTTAACGGCAACCAACACGCCAACTCTATTTATATCGTGAGTCGAATCCCTCGTTTGCTTGCTATTGTGCTCGCTGGCGCTGGTCTAAGTGTCTCTGGCTTAATCATGCAGCAGATTGTGCAGAATAAGTTCGCAGCGCCGTCTACGATGGGCACGATTGACTGTGCAATGTTGGGTTACATCGTTGGTATTCTGGTGCTAGGTAGTGCAGCTCAATGGAGCTACCTAGGTTTCATCTTTGCGTTTGCTGTGTTTGGCACCATGCTGTTGGTTCGCTTCTTACAGCATCTTAAGTTCAAGAGTGCGGTACTAGTGCCCTTGATCGGCATTATGTATGGCAACGTGGTTTCAGCACTGACGACGTTTATTGCTCACAAGTACGATCTAGTACAAACCATGTCTGCTTGGACTATGGCGAACTTCGCGAGCGTATTACAGGGCAGCTATGAAATCCTCTACCTTGCCGTTCCGGCTTGTATGCTGGCTTACTATTTCGCGAGTCAGTTCAGCGCAGCGAGTATTGGTGAGAGCTTTGCAAAGAACATCGGATTGAACTACCAGAAGATTGTTTTTATTGGTGTTGCTTTGGTGGCGATATGTGCGTCTTCAGTAGTAATGATCGTTGGCGTCATTCCATTCCTTGGCCTTATCGTTCCAAACATTGTCTCGCTGATGATGGGCGACAACATGAAGCGAATCCTGCCTTGGACAGCTTACTGGGGCGTGATCTTGGTCCTTGCTTGTGACTTGTTAGCTCGAGTTGTCATTTTCCCTTATGAGATTCCAATCTCGATGGTAATCAGCATCTTCGGTGGTTTGATTTTTATTTACCTAATCATGAGAGACAAGTCGAATGCGTGATTCAGTAAAAATCGCGATTCTGGCTATCGCGTCTTTGTGTATGACGGCCGTTTTTGTAGGGCAAGGGCTAACCTGGGATAACTACGAATTTTTCTTGTCGCTAAGAATGCCTAAGTTGTTATCCATCGTACTGGCAGCTGTGGCGATTTCTGCGTCGTCACTGGTCTTCCAAACTATTACCAACAACCGCATTCTGACCCCTTCAATATTGGGCTTTGATAGCTTGTATATGTTGGTTCAAACGTCGCTGTTATTTGTCTTTGGTGGCACGAGCTTTTGGGTAATTGATTCCATTGCAAACTTCGGCTTGTCTGTCTCTGTGATGATCTTATTCTCGTTTGCTCTGTTCCATTTTTACTTCAAGAGCAAGCGCAACAACGTATTTACCCTGTTGCTGATTGGTATTGTGTGTGGCAGCGTGTTCTCGAGCTTATCGAATTTCTTAGCAATGTTGATTGACCCGAACGAGTTCGCAGTGCTGCAGAACGTTATGTTTGCAAGCTTCAATAATGTGAAAAGTGAGTTGGTTTACCTAAGTATTCTTCCGTTAGGTCTGTGTTTGCTTGGGCTTTGGGTGTTGGCTCCAAAGTTGGATGTTCTATGGTTGGGCGTCGATAACGCGACAAGTTTAGGTGTAAATACCAAGCGACTAACTCAGATGATTTTGGTGATCGTATCAGTGATGGTCGCGGTATCGACTGCTTTGGTTGGCCCTGTGCTCTTCTTCGGCTTAATTACTGTCAGTCTAGCGCGCCAGATATTTAGCTCGTATCAACACCGTGTACTTATTCTTGCAAGTAGCTTATTAGCGGTGGTTCTACTCGTGTCTGGCCAATGGTTCATTGAAAAAGTGATGGCGTTTGAAACCACAGTCAGTGTGATCATTAACTTGGTCGGCGGTTTGTATTTTATGTTCTTGTTGTTGCGCACCAGAATTCAGTAAAGGTAGTAAGTAGTGATTAAATTAACATGTTTAAGTAAGAAGTATGGCAAGTCACTGGTTGTGGACGATGCCAGCGCTATGTTCCCAAAAGGGGAAGTGACTTCTATTATTGGCCCAAACGGTGCGGGCAAAAGTACGCTGCTTTCAATGGCCAGCCGTCTAACAGAAAGTGATGCAGGTGAAGTCCTTATTGGCGACAAGCTGCTTGCTGAGTGGGATACCAAAGAGCTAGCGAAACATCTGGCGGTACTCAGACAGTCAAACAACATCAACATGCGATTTACGATTCGTGAATTGGTTTGTTTTGGTCGTTTCCCGCACTCGCAGGGTCGCTTGAAAGACGAGGACAACAAGATTGTTGATACAGCACTAGAGCATTTAGGTATTACTGATATTCAAAACAAATACCTTGATGAGCTTAGTGGTGGCCAGCGTCAAATGGCATTCATTGCAATGGTTGTTGCACAAGATACCGACTATGTTTTCTTGGACGAGCCGCTTAATAACCTAGATATCAAGCACTCTGTTGAGATCATGCAGACGCTTCGTCGCTTGGCGCATGAATTTAATAAAGCGATCGTTATTGTGATTCACGACATCAACTTTGCCTCTTGCTACTCAGACAACATTGTAGCGATGAAAAAAGGCCAAGTAGTGAAATCTGGCAAGGTTTCTGAGGTAGTAGAAAAGTCAGTGATGGAATCGATTTATGAGATTCCATTTGAGATTCGTGAGTTCGATGGCGTCCGAGTTTGTATGTACTACTCAGGTCGTTAGTTAGTCTAAAACAAGCGAAAAGAGCTCCCATATGAGGAGCTCTTTTT
>NZ_MCYD01001262.1:0-518 GCF_002876325.1 Vibrio sp. 10N.261.52.A1 | reverse complement strand
GTTCGCGATAAATCGAACGGTGTGGATCGCCATCAATGAGAAACAAAGCAACAACACGCCATTGATAACAAAATATGATACGCCCATGACCGGCGTTACCTTGTTAGATAGCATGAGATATTGATAACTCAGAACCGCCATTAAAATGTTCAGAGCCAGTAGGAAAACGGAAACACACAATCTAAATGGGATTTTTGCTTTTTCTGGCAGCATGGCAACCACCACATCCACACCCATGTGAAGCTTGTGTTTGTAACAGGAGCTAATCCCTAAGTAGACAGCCCAAATGAAGCAAATAACCGACAGCTCTTCACTCCACGGGACAACAAAGCCAAATCCATAACGCAACACGACGTTAACGATAACAACCAAAACGGTGATCGAAATAGCGATAGAAGCGAGGATTTCTTCAATATTTTTCAATAAAAACAAAAGACTTCTCCAACGAAATACCGAATACAACGTGGGTATTTCAGGAATAAAACGGCCTAAAAATAGTTAGGCCGTAATCATTAACT
>NZ_MCYD01001261.1:0-2140 GCF_002876325.1 Vibrio sp. 10N.261.52.A1 | reverse complement strand
TTTTTAATAAATTTCATAGTCTTAACCTTTCCTTTCATACAGACTTCCTGCCTGTACTTTGCTCACAAGGTGACCTGGTACAACTTTCCTGGTCGTAGTTCTATTTCCCTATTTTGGAAACAATGTTCGGGTAGTTACAGCCTTTCATCCTTTAACGAATACCACTGATAAAGGAACCGCTGCCCCATTCTTCGAAATGGCGCAAACATCTCTGATTCCACCACTTCCCTCACGTTGGGGAACGGAAGTTTTGATTCAAATATTGGTAGGTCGAGCGTGTGACCTTCGCCTGCAATCCACTGAGCAAGACGCTTACCCGCTTGAGCGGAATACATCACGCCATTACCGCCATAGCCAAGGGCGTAGAAGATGGATTGTTTTGGATTCGGTTGATAAATCCTCGGCATCATGTCGTGGCTGACGTCCACCCAACCCCACCATGAATAATCGATTTTGATCTGATCGAGAGACGGGAATTTCCGAGTAAGGTCCGCTCTCAACATGTCTTCATATTTCTTTTCAGGTGCGTTCTTGCCACTGATAGCACTGCGTGTACCTATCTGTACTCGGTTATCCGGTAACAAACGGTAGTAGTGACGCAGAATTCGAGTATCAGTAATCACTTGATTAGTTTTGAAATTACACGCGGCGATTTCTTCTTGAGTTAGCGGACGTGTGACCATTGAGTTAGACAGTACTGGCAACAGGCGGTTTTTAAGCTCTGAATGCAAGCCTTGACTGGTATACCCACCCGTACAAACACCGACAGAACGCGCTTTAACAACACCACCAGGCGTTTTCAGGTAATGCACACCGCCACGAGTCTCCCAGCCCATAACTGGACTCGATGGATGAACTTTAACGCCGAGTGCTCGTGCCTTTCTTAGATAACCAAACGCCAACTTCCCTGCATGAATGCCAATCCCTTCTGGCTCATGCATCGCGCCTGCTGCTTCTTGGTCTCCAACGTAATCACGCTTTACGGTTTCTGCATCTAAGATCTGCGCATCGTAGTCAAACGTGTCGCGCAACAACTTGGCTTCTTTCTCGAGTGTTGCCATCACTTTTGGACGGTGAGCAACATATAAATGACCGCCAGGTTGTGGGTCACAATCGATGTCTTTGATCAGTGACTTGAAGGTTTCCATGCCATCGACACATTCGCGGTGCATTTTTAGCGCCGTTTCGAGGCCCCAGCGTTCAATCCATTGTGAACGCTTCAAACGCCCTGAGGCACACTGCGCTTGACCACCGTTTCGAGTGCTGCATCCCCAGCTTGAACGGTTCGCTTCAATCACTGTCGCTTTAATGCCATACATCTCAGCAAGGTGTATCGCAGTGCTTAGGCCAGTAAAGCCTGAACCGATGATCGCCACATCGACATCCATGTCCGATGTGATTGGGCCATCATCTTCAGGTGGGGCACCTGCAGTATCTACCCAATACGTTGGGGCGTATTCTTTACCATGACCTGGCGTTTTATCCTTCAATGGATCGTACTTTGGATCGTATCTATCTTTTGCTTGTGTACTTTCTTGTGCTTTGGTGCTTTTCACCTTTGGCTGCACATCGGCAGCCGGTTGTTCCATTACTAAACTCATAATTCGACTCTCCTAGTTATAACACGTGAACGGGTTGCGATTTCGTGTCTAGCTTGTGGGAGTCAAAAGAGGTCGTGTTTTACGGAAGGCATTTTTTACGCTGATTTTTCCATCTTTCAGGGTAAACACGTCGACCATGCGAGCTTCGATAATGCTGCCATCTGGGTTCGTAGCAGAAAACGTTGATTCACTCACAGCACGATCACCGCACACAAAGTGGACAGGGTCACTCCAAGCGGCGTCTGGAAAATTCTGCCAAACCAATTCAAAGCTATTTCGAACCGCTTCGTACCCTTCGATAGTGTTTCCAACTAAGCCTTCACCAGCCACAGTATGGAACACACAATCTTCAGTCATGAACGACATTAACGCTTCGATATCATGGTTATTCCAAGCATCACTGAATGACTGTAAAAAGGCGGTGTCGACTTGATTTTCCAGCACGAACGTCGTTGCATTGGTTTGCATATTCATATTTCAGAATCCTTTATGTTTACGTTATTGGTTTAAATTTCAGTAGCTTTGCGCCACTTTTTTAT
>NZ_MCYD01001260.1:0-244 GCF_002876325.1 Vibrio sp. 10N.261.52.A1 | reverse complement strand
TTACGAGTTTGAAGTTGAAGACATGCCAGTAACGGTTGCGGTTGACTCAACGGGCGCAAACGCTCACCAGATCGGCCCTGACACGTGGAAAGTGAAAATTGCCGAAGCTGAAAAAGCTTAATCAACCGAAGTCAAAAAGTCGTAATTGATGCTGACCTCAGCGTTTGAATTGCAAGTTTTGACAGAAAGTTAAAGACAAAAGTGCAGCATTATCTGCACTTTTGTCTTATTATCAATGATATAG
>NZ_MCYD01001259.1:0-2577 GCF_002876325.1 Vibrio sp. 10N.261.52.A1 | reverse complement strand
CATCATCAGCTGACCTTCCCACTGTGTATCCCACAGGTCGCCCCAGTTTTTCACTGAAGATTTGTCTAGCATGTCTGAGTTGATACCAATGCCCGTTGCACCCCAAATGTATGGGATAGAGTAGTTATTGCTTGGGTCAAATGGCTTATCTAAGTAGTTTGGATCCAAATCAGCAAAGTGGCTTAGCTTGGTTTTATCAAGCTCTTGAAGCATACCTTCTTTACGCATTTTAGAAACGAAGTAAGTAGAAGGAACCACTAAGTCATAACCCGTACCTTGAGTTTTTAACTTAGCGTACATGCTTTCGTTCGACTCGTAAGTAGAGTAATAAACCTTAATGCCCGTCTCTTTTGTGAAGTCTTCTAATACTTCATTTGGAATATATTCAGACCAGTTGTAAAAATACAGTTCTTGGTCAGCTGCGAAAGAGGGTGTAGAAAGTAAAGTAGCAGCACACAATGCGCCGGTATACAGTGTTTTTTTCATTACTGTTCCGTTCATTTGTTTGATTTGAAGTTGGGTAGTGAGCCCAAAGTAAAAGGATTCCTAAAAATCGCGATATATTATAGCAGCGATATAATAAAATAGGCAGCCTAAGCTGCCTATTCATTGATATTGTTGTTTTTAACCAATTAACTGTCGAGTAAGACTCGTCAAATAAGCCAGTTATTGACCCGCTTTAAGCTTCATGAAGTAATCTTCGTACTTCACGGTCTTATCGCCGACTGCAGCTTGCCATTCAACACGATCAAGGTCTTCTTGAGACGGGAACAGAGCAGGGCTGTCTTTGAACTTCTCGTTAGACGCTTTCACTGCGGTTAGGTAACCAGTATCACGAGAGATTTGCTCAGCGATTTCAGGGCGAAGTAGGAAGTCTATCATCTTGTGAGCCGCTTCTACGTTTGTTGCACCAGAGCTGATTGCGAAGTTATCGACCCAACCGATACCGCCTTCTTTAGGGAATACCAGTTTAATTGGTAGACCTTCGTTTTGAGCCGCTGCTGCAGAGCCGTTCCAAAGCATACCAAGGCCAACTTCACCAGACATGTATGGTGCGCCAGGGTTGTCTGAGTTAAATACTAGAACATTTGGCATTAGCTTTTGTAGCTCAGCGTAAGCTTCGTCGATCTCTTTCTCGTTGGTTGTGTTACCTGAGTAACCTAACTTGCGTAGTGCAATGTGGAACACTTCGCGAGTATCGTCCATCATCATCAGCTGACCTTCAAGCTCAGGCTTCCATAAGTCAGCCCAGCTTTGAAAATCTTCTGGATCGTACATGTCTGTGTTAACAGCCAAACCAGTAATAGCAACTACGTGTGGAATAGAGTAGTCGTTATTTGGGTCGTAAGGCTTATCTAGGTAGTTCGTATCTAGATTCTTAAAGTTGTTCAGCTTGGTTTTGTCGATCTTTTGAAGCATACCCTCATCACGCATCTTAGATACGAAGTAAGTCGACGGCACAACCAGGTCGTAGCCTTTGTTGTGTGTTTTTAGCTTTGCGTACAAGGTTTCGTTCGAATCGTAAGTCGAGTAGATAACCTTGATACCAGTCTCATCAGTGAACTGTTCTAGAATCTCACTGTTGATGTAAGGTCCCCAGTTCATGAATACCAATTCTTTGTTATCTTTTGCAAAAGACGGTGCAGATAACATTGAAAGCGCACATGCACTACCAGCTAATAGAGTAGCCCATTTTTTCATTGACGTTAGCTCCAAACTAAACGTTGCCCGAAGGCAGTAGATAGAAAAACAGAATGGCAATTTACCATTCTGTTTATGATTAACACTTTGTAGAACATGAAGTTTGTTAACTTCTTATCAAGTTAGTCTCTGTATAGAGTAGGAGACTTACTTAATTTTCTCTCTCGCTAATAACTGAGAAATAATCACCAGTACTAGCGACACCACTAACATCACTGTTGCTAGGGCGTTTACCTCTGGAGAGATACCCACTTTAACCATAGAGTAAATCTTCAGTGGCAAGATTTCATACGTTGGACCGGTTACGAAAGAACTGATAATCACATCGTCCAGAGACAGTGTGAAGCTCAATAACCAACCCGCAGCAACCGCAGGCTTAGCAAGAGGCAGGATGATCTGTTTTAGAATCGTCCATTCACTTGCACCTAAGTCTTTTGCTGCTTCAAGCATTTTCACGTCGAAGCCATTCAAGCGACTGTAAACCGTTACAACAACAAACGGCAAACAGAACGTAATATGCGCAGCAAGCAGGGTAAAGAAGCCTAGTTGCACACCCATTACTAAGAACAGAGCCAGTAACGAGATTGCCATTACGATGTCTGGTGACATCATTACGATGAACAACATGCCATTGACTACCCCTTTACCTTTGAATTGGTAACGGAATAGGGCTACGGCTGTCAGGCTGCCGACAATCGTTGCGGCTGTTGCTGAGAACACCGCTACGTTAATCGAGTGCCACGCAGCCTGCATTAGGCTGTCGTTGTTAATAAGTGCGTCATACCACTTGGTGGTGAAGCCACCCCATTTCATACCAAACTTGTTGGCATTAAATGAGTTCGCAATCAATACGATAATAGGTAGGTATAGAAAAGC